>JANPEU010000161.1:0-22180 GCA_031423175.1 Bacteroidota bacterium | reverse complement strand
AAGTATGTTTCTGGGGACAAGACATTACCAATATTGTAATGAAGGGGTTGAAAGAGGAATTAGATACTGCAAAGGCAGCAATTGAAAAAAACTATAGCATCATTGATATAAAACCGAAAATGCAAATGGTATGGGATGAGTTGAATAAAGTTTATAGTTTACCCGGACTGGGGTTTTTAAAAATTAATCCACAGCGAATGCAGATAAATAATTTATATGCTGAAGCCGATTCGCTTAAAATATTTCTTGGTTTATCAGCTAAGCCGGTTGTAAGTTTTGAAAAACCGGTTGAGATAAATTCCGATGTACCATATATGAACCCGGTTGGGACCTATAGTGGCTTTACTATTTTCTTAGATGCAGTTTTAAATTATGATTCACTCAACAGCCTGTTAAATGCTAATATTGCCGGCAGGCAATTTGAGATAGATAAAGGACCGATTAAGAAAAATTTTAGAATAAAAAAGTGTACAATGATTGGTGCTGGCAATGAAAAAATAATTGTGAAAACAGAATTTGATGGTGACGAAGAAGGAATTGCTTACCTGGTTGGAAAGCCATTCTATGAAGAACTGACAAAAACATTTGTTATTCGAAATCTTGATTTTGATATTAAATCAAAAGATGCATTATTAAAAGTTGCCGATTGGTTATTCAGCCGAAAAATTATAAATGAAATAAGCAAATATACCCGGTTCGATCTCTCACAATATATCGACACAGCTAAAACCTTAATGAATGTGCAATTAAATAAAGAATGGATGCCGGGAATCCGAAGCGAGGGAAATGTGAATGATTTAAAACTTATCGGTATCTATCCATTAGAAAAACAGTTAATTATCCGGAGTAACTGCAGTGGTTATCTTTCTCTGAAAGTGGAAACAATTCCGATTAAACTTTAATATAAATAACAATATTCTGAAAACAAAATGAAACCTCATCCCCTTAGTGTTTTGTCTTGCCGAAGCTTTGTGAGGCATCTCAAAGTCATCTAGGATAGAAAGTTTTTTAAATTAAAGAAGTTAAAATAATTATTTTCTCAAGAGATTCCTCTCCACCGTTGGCGGACTCGGAAAGACATACTTCATTAAAAAAACAAATCTTTAGCCCTTTGAAGTAATAATTATCAATAAAGCATAATCTTTCCAACTCAAGTTTTCTGGTTATGAAATTTCTTCAGCCGGTGTTGCTTTAAAAGTAAAATAGCGTTGAAATAGATAACTAAATGCAATCAGTATTGCGGTTGTTATAGCCTGTGCAATCGTTGGATAAATATGCAGCAACTCAACAAAAAGACGCAGAATAAAATAATTTAAAATCAGGTTTATAATATAAGCAAGTAAGTACCGGAATATTTGAATTCTTCCTTTCAGTTTTGAATCGGAGAACACGACATACTTCATTAAAAAAAAACCAATGGGGAAACTGATTAAGAACGAAATAAATAAAGCAGCACTATAGGGCTCCAATACATAAAAGGATAAATCAAGATTCTTTTCTTTCAGAATAAATTTAAATGCAATATAAAAAGCAGATAGCCCGGCAACAGTGTTGAATCCACCACAGGCTGCATAGCGAAAAGTTTGAAGATTCATTATCCCCCGGAATGGTGGGTAAAAAAAATCTACAACCGGAAGTACAAAGTCCCTGGCAGTATGAAGGTGGCGGCGCATTTGTAACAAAGATAATTGTAAAGTTTATAGTTTCATGTTTATGGTTTATCGTTTACAGTGCAGTAAATTTGCCGATTAACAAAGCAATATGAGTATAGTTGGAAATATTAAAATAGCTGTGCAGAAAGCTTTAAAAGAGCTGTACAATTATGATGCAACACTGGATGGAATAACTGTAAGTGAAACTAAACCTGAATTTGAAGGCGATTATACAATTGTGTTGTTTTCGTTTGTAAAATTATTAAAAAAATCACCCGAGCAATTGGGAAATGAATTAGGTGAATATTTAATTAAAAACAATGTTGAATTATTTACAGCACATACTATTATTAAAGGATTTTTAAACTTAACTATTACTGATAATTTCTGGACAAATTTTCTCAATCAGAATTTTTCAAATTCAAAATTTGGCACCAAAATTTCAAATGGTAAAAAAGTTATGGTGGAGTATTCCTCTCCTAACACCAACAAGCCCTTACATCTTGGTCATTTAAGAAATATTTTTTTAGGTTGGAGTATTGCAGAAATATTAAAAGCCAACGGTTTCGAAATTATTAAAAGCTGTATTATAAATGACCGCGGTATTCATATTTGTAAAAGTATGATAGCCTGGCAGCTTTTTGCAACAGGCAAAACGCCAGAATCAACAAAAATAAAAGGCGACCATTTCGTTGGAGAGTACTATGTAAAATTTAATGATGAATATAAAAAGCAAGTTGAAGATTTAATCCTTACCGGTATTCCGAAGGATACAGCAGAAAAAGAAGCACCTATAATGAAAGCTACCCAACAAATGCTTTTGGATTGGGAAGCAGGCAAACCCGAAGTGATAGCACTCTGGAAAAATATGAATAGCTGGGTGTATGAGGGTTTTGATATCACGTATAAAAGAATTGGAGCTGATTTTGATATTATATATTATGAAAGCAATACATACCTGTTAGGTAAAAAAGCAGTAGAAGATGGAATAGCTAAAGGAATTTTTGTAAAAGAAGAAGATAATAGTGTTTGGATTGATTTGACCAACGATGGGCTGGATAAAAAGATTGTGCAACGTAAAGATGGTACATCAGTTTATATTACTCAGGATATTGGATTGGCACAACAGAAATATGATGAACATAAAATTGATCAGAGTATTTATGTAATAGGCGATGAACAGAATTATCATATGAAAGTGCTGAAACTGATTTGTGAAAAAATTGGATTGCCTTATGCAAAAGATATTTATCATTTAAGTTATGGAATGGTGGAATTGACAACCGGTAAAATGAAAAGTCGGGAAGGTACCGTGGTTGATGCTGATGAAATTGTTCAGGATATGGTGGTAGTTGCAAAAAATAAAACAGAGGAACTGGGAAAAGTAAAAGACTTTGATGAAACAGAACTGATAGAATTGTATGATACAATAGCCTTAGGTGCATTGAAATTTTTCTTGTTAAGAGTTGATCCTAAAAAACGGATGATATTTAATCCAGAAGAATCGATAGATTTTCATGGCTTTACCGGCCCCTTTGTACAATACACACATGCAAGAATAAAGTCTATATTAAGAAAACAGCCTACTGATAACAGTTTAAGTGTGCCAGGTGTCGGCCTGCTACCACTTGAAAAAAGTTTATTGATAAAACTTGAGCAATACACAACTATAATTGAACAAGCAGCCTTTGAACATAATCCATCTGTTATTTCAATTTATGCTTTTGAAGTTGCAAAATTATTCAACTCATTTTATGCCGAACATTCTGTTATGAATGCAGAAACGGAAGAAAAAAAACTGTTGCGTTTGCAGATAAGTCAACTTACTTCAATTGTTATTGCATCCGCAATGCACTTGCTTGGCATAAGAGTACCGGAAAGAATGTAAATCAGGCTTCAGTCCACAATCTGCAGCCAGGAGATTAAGTATTGAAATATCGTTGAGCTGGTTCAGAATATTTAAGTTTTATAAACTAAAAACCGCAAAGATTTTTGAAATCTTTGCGGTAAATATTTTTGGCTGCAAATGCAGATTTATGATTGCTGACAGTTACATCCCCATATTCATTTTCTTCTGTTTATGTGCACCAAGGCTAGGATCCATTTCAATCGCTTTATCACACAGTGCAATTCCTTTTTCTTTATCACCTTTTTTCTGATAAGACATTCCGATCATATAAAGGGCCGAAGCATTTTCTTTATCATACTCAAGTATACGATCCCAAAAATCAATAGCCAACTGAAACTTTCCTTTATAATAATATGCTTCAGCGATCATGTTAATTATATTCAAATCGCTTGGGCGTTTTAATAAGATTTCATTTAAAATAGTAACACCCTGATCAAGATTGCCAACATTCAAATATGCGATACCCAGGTTTTCTAAATATTCATTATCTCTTTTCAAACCTTTTTCTGCTGCCAATAAGATATATTTTAATGAATTTGCATCATCATGCATAGCATAGCAAATAAGCCCAAGCTCATACATCCAATAATTTTTTGTGCTGTCGAGTTCGATTGCTTTTTTAAAATAAGGTACTGCTAATTTATAATTCATCATATCAGCATAACTATGTGCAATTAAATACGGTATCTCAGCATTTGAAGGATCTTCTTTTGCTGCAGCATTCAGGTATTTAATAGCTTCACCGTAATTATCATCATCATAATGAATTTTACCAATATAGTAATCTACTTTTTCAGCAGGATCCAATTCTTTTAATTTTATAGCATACGGAATAACATCGGCTTTTAGTTTGAGATTAAATGACAGCAGCATTAATTGTTTGTAATTAGCAGCAGTCGCATCGCCTAATTCCACTAATTTCTTGAAATGCTCTCTGGCGGCATTGTATTTTTTTAAATCGTAACATGCAGTTGCCAATTCAGTTACAATCACTTTATTATTTGCATCGTATCGTACAGCTTTTTCAAAATTCTTATACGACTCCATCAGTCGTCCATTTCCTTTTTCAACCAGGCCTTTCTGTAAAAAATAATCTGCACTGTCGGCAACAGTAACTACTTGTGAATACATTTGGTTGATGGAAGTCTGACTATTGCCGAAAAGGGCAACAAAAAGAATCAGTGAGGTGAATAATTGCTTTTTCATTAGGGTAGATATTAATTGGATCGAAATATAAAAACAGTTTCTGTCCACAAGATAAAATTTCATTGTTATTAATCAAAGCAATCAGAGCAGATAAAGATAATAGCAAATCTCAGATTCTACTATACTTCTAAGAAAATTATCAGCCAGTCTGCTCATCCACATTCCGCTACTGTATTGATTCATATCAATTAAAATCATCCTGCTTTTTTGATAACGTTATACATTTCTGCTTATTTCGCTATTGAAAATCAATATTTCAGGTTAAGTATTTTTCACAAGTAATATTCCTTCAAAAGCCTGTTTTCTGCATATTTTGTAACCGCTACGGCTATGATTGTAATCGTTTGTTGTGCAAAATATTTTTCTGCTAAATTTCTTTCACTTAAACAAGAACTGATCCAAATAGTGTGAAATTATTTTTTAAAATAAGTTTATAGCATTTTGTGTACATTAATTATTTGTCTAAAACTATTCACTGGTTTTATCCCGATTATGTTGCTGTATTAATACTGCCTGGGTGTCTGGCATTACCCCAATTTGAATATTAAATGACAACACTAATAAAAAGTTGGTAGAAACGTAAAATCAATAATTTTCGCTATTTACCTTATCTTCGGTTTGCTATAAACAAAACCCGTATTATCGTTTATGAAATCAGTCATCATTCCTGTAGATTTTTCAGACACATCCTTAAATTCAGCAAGGTTTGTTGCAGCTATGCTTTCAGGTCATTCAGATACAAGTGTTGTCTTATATCATAATTACGAAAGTGAAGCTGACCGGGATATTGGAATGAGTTATTTAGAAAGTTTGAAAAGAGAATTGCTTGATAAAGGTGACTCAAAAGTGGAATACATTATGGAAATGGGTGGAAACCTTGTAGAAAATATAGACAGGCTTGCACATACTTCCAGGGCTACCTTAATTGCAATGGGTATTACGGGCCGTACTTCGATGGGTCAGGTTTTAATGGGCAGCAATACTTTGAAATTGGTTGACAATACAATTTATCCGGTACTGATTATACCACCTAATGCAAAATATGAAGGATTAAGTAACGTTGCTTTTGCTTCCGATTTTTCTGATGTAAACATATCCACTCCGGAAACTTTTATTTCTTTAGTGCTGGAAATGTTTAACCCAAAACTGCATATAGTGAATGTAAATCCTGACCATTACATTTCGATTAATGAACATTATCAGCAACAAAAGGAAATTCTGCAACAGATGTTTATAAAATATAATACAGAATTTTATTTTATCGGGATGAACGATTTTTATGAAGCAATTGACAATTTTATTAAAGATTATAAGGTAGATATGCTGATTACAGTGCCACGTCATCATCAAAGTGCAAAAAACATGTTCCGCAATACGCATACAAAACGGCTTGCTTATCACAGTCACATCCCCATTTTGGCGGCACATCAGTAATAATTCTAAATTGTCCGTTTGCCGTCTTGCAGTCTTACCTGATAATGGTTATCTTTGAGCTATTAATATGCTGCAGGAAAAAAACAGAACTCAACCCATTATTTCATTTGCGGAGCAACTATTGCCAGCAAATTTTTACATACCTGATTAATGCAGTTATGCTTTTACTTACTCCCCATTAGATGTATTGAATGATTAGCTGAACTGTTATTTATTATTATGAAAAATGTTAAATTGATTGAAGTGCCTTCTGAAATAGGCGCAGGCACCCGTGGTGCAAGTTTGGGTATTGAAGCTATAAAAATTGCTGCGTTGGATTTCATGAGTAACTTTTTTATTCATTTCCCTTCCGAAAAAATTCCAACAGAAAATAAATTATTGTATGAACCAATTGAATCACCTTACGCAAAAAGAATAAAAGGTATTGTAACAATGTATGAGCGGGTTAGCAAATCGGTTAGTGAAACAATCAAAAACAATTTTTTTCCGGTAATACTCAGCGGTGATCATAGTATAGCCGGTGCTACGATTACCGGAATAAAGATGGCAAAGCCAAAATCCAAACTCGGAGTTATATGGATAGATGCGCATGCAGACCTCCACACGCCTTATACCACGCCATCGGGAAATGTTCACGGAATGAGTTTAGCTGCTGCAATCGGCGAAGACAATACAGATTGTGCTGTTCATGATGTAGATGATGATACCGTTAAGCAATGGAATATGCTGAAACGAATGGGAAAAATTCATCCGAAAGTTTTAGCGGAAGATGTCGTTATAATTTCACTTCGTGATTTTGAAAAAGAAGAAAAACATATAATTGAAAAGCATGGTATTAAAACTATTTCTACCAAAGAAGTAAGAACTAAGGGATCGGAAAATATAGTTCGGTCAGTTATTCGATACCTGGCTGACTGTACTGATATTTATATTTCATTTGATGTGGATAGTCTCGACTCTTCTATTTCAAGAGGTACGGGTACTCCGGTAAGTATGGGACTTCGTGAACGGGAAGCTGAAGACTTAATCAGTAAATTTATGCAAATTCGAAAAGTTTGTTGCTTTGAAATAACAGAAGTAAACCCAACCCTGGATAAAGAAAATCTGATGGCAGAAATTGCTTTTAATATTTTACAAAGAAGTGTGAACATACTGCTGATGAATTAATAGAAAATTAAAAGAATTGCCCGGATTTTTCCGACTTGATTATTTCAAATCTCTCAGTTTCTCTTTTATTTTTTCTGTTGCAGCAGGGCCCAATTCAAAACTACTTTCGATGCATTCAGTTAAAATTTTCTTTGCATCGTCTTTTTTACCAGCAGCTGCATAAATAAACCCGGCATTCATCATTGCATCTGGTTCAAAAGTTCTTTTATAAACATTGTCTTTTATTATTTGAAAAGCTTTTTCCGTTTCACCTCTATTAAAATAAATAGAAGCAAGCCAGTTATATGATTCTGGTGTTGGTCTGCTTTCAATTTCATGACTAGCCAGTGCTAAAGCCTTATCATAATCTTTTAAATCTTCAATATAAAGATGAATCAGGTATTTATTATACATCGCTCCGTAACCTGGTTTAGTTACTACCTCTGTAAATTTACGGATATACTCAATTTTGCTTTTTTCGTCTCCCTCCCACTCTGCTATTTCAGCAAGTGTAAGATTTAGGTCGGGCATATTTGTTTGTGAAAGAATAAAATTTAAAATCCGTTTTGCTTCAGCCGTATTTTTATCATGCGAAAAAGCAATCCATGCTATTCCCTTCAGGCAATAAAGATTTGCACTATCCATTTCTAAAACTTTTAAATAGGATTGATAAGATTCTTTAATTCTACCTGCATGACCATACATATCGGCGAGATTGGATAATGTCCAGATATAAGAGGATTTTCTTTTTTCTTTTACGATTGTTGCTGCTTCTTCCATCAGTGCAATCGCCTTATCAATTCTTCCATAATGATCTTCCAGTTTTGCTTTTCTGATTATATAATCAAAACTTTTTTTGTCCTTAAGGTTTGAAAGTTTTTTAGAGGCTTCATAATATTTACCCAGTTCCATACCCGCATCAAATTGCAGCAGATGATTTACATAAGGATCACTGTTTGTTTTTTCAGCAGACAAATTAAAATTATAAGCATCCTGGAACCGGTGCTGTGTAATTGAATTTTGTGAAAGAGCATACAGCACCGATGCTTCTTTATTATTTACTTTTTTGGTGGAACGTACAAGCAGCGAATCTGCGATAATCAGTTCCTGAATATTTCCGGATAGTTTGAAAAGATGATTATGCTGTGCAGCAAGCTCCTTCATATTCAAAAAATTTCCCGTATCACTCATCAATCTTTCATCCCAAAAATTTAATTCTGTAATAATTTTATTTTTTTCTTTTTCAACAAATCCCTTTTGCAGAAATACGCTGTAATCTTTTTTATTTACAATTTTTTCAGCACGGTTGCATGAAAAAAGAATTAGTATAACTGAAAAGAAAAAAAGCTGTTTCATAAAAAATAAAATAAAAAGAGGCTGTTTTATAACAGCCTCTTAAAGGTTTAAAGATTAAAACGGGTTTGCGAGATATGGGAACGTTGCAGAGAATGTTTTATCGTTTGCATTTACTTTATCTTTTGTAAGTCCAGGATTTGATGTACCTGCTGAACCACCAAAAATGAGTAACAGTTCAGTATCTATCACATCATCAGCCAATGCACGACCTGTTAAAACGTTTGTTCCATCAAAAAATGTTGTGATGCCATTCATTTTTACGTTTAGTACATCCGTTACAAGCACACTTGTGAATGTTGCTTTGTCAAGTCCCAGCGCATTTGTCATATATCCAAAACCCGTAAGCACAGTTTGAAATTGCGCATTGAATGCTGCATTCATCTGAGATGGGGCTGTTGTATTGAATTCATTTTTTCTTGCAGCGCCAACAAACACAGTGTTGATTGCAGGCCTCGCCATTTGATCGTTTTGTATAAATGTACCAGACGTATCAAAGTTGTCCTCTGTTTTATTCTTATCGCAGCTTACAATTACAAATGAAGCAACAACAGTAAGAATCATTGAAAATTTATTTATTAGTTTCATATAATCTGTTTTAAAGTTTAGTTATTAAATTATTTTGATTTTGTTTCTGCCCATACATTGATTGTGGCAGCAGCACCCAGCATTGCTTTAGGAACTTCCACTATGATTGACATTACATTTGTGCCTGCAAAAAAGTCAACACCGGTAGTACGGAAACCTGTTTGTGTGCCTGCTATGATTTCTTTGAAACGTGCCAGATCAAAAAAGAATGGATCATCTCTTGGTCCTGCAAATATTTTTACACCAGCTGAACTTGTTGATGAAATTGCAGCAGAACCGTAAGGAGTAACTCCAACTTCTGTAATAGTGCCAGCTGTAAGTACAGTACTCGTTGTTCCTTTTACTGTAGGTGCTACCGGGCCGTATACTCTCATTTTACCATTTTGAACCAATGCCTGAATAACAAGGTCTTCCATATTATCACCTGTGTTGTCAATATTTATTTCATACATCACATTGGAAGGAAAAGTTGCTGTACCCGATGCTGAAGGTGACAATAAACCCTGACTGTTTACTACAAAAACCATTTTGGAGTTGTCAGCGGGACTTTGAAATGCGTACACATCGGTGATGTCTGAACCAATACTTACACTACCGGAACCCGTTACAGCTGGTGCGTCAATATGATCGGCAGCAATTATTATTCCGCCGGTAAGTGATGCAGCAATAACTGCGATTAATAAAAATTTCTTTTTCATAAAAATTAATGTTGTTTAAAATTGTTTGTAATTATTAGCAGTTGCAACTGCGCTGGTTGCAACTACAGGATGAATGCTGCTGATTTAATGCTTCATATCATCCTTTAAAATTCAAAAGCATGTACGACAGGATATTCATTTCAGATTTTTGATGATTTAATTAATAACTAAGATAAGACTCAAGACCCCGGCAGACATTCCCATTCCAAGAATTGAATTGACAGAATACTATTTTTTATCTTTTGCCTATTTCCACAAAACCATATGGTATTTAGTTTCGTAGATTTTAGGAAATTAACAACTTAATCAAGCTAATTAAGCCATTTATACTACTTATTATAATTCAAATTGGTTTTACTGAGTCGGTTAAGTTTTTCGGCATTTAAAAATGAAAATTATTATTGCATATTATCTCCTTTTCTTTTACACCGTTGCCATGTGCAAGCCGATGCTGCCAATTGTAAAAGATACAATAGCTCACGTTTTATGGGAAGCTGAACATATCGCGACTGTCCATCATCATCACGGTCACCATCATGCGGGGGAAGAAATTGCTAAAGCCTTACATGAAAATGAAGGAAATAAACTTCCTGCACCATCTAAAACTCCTGAACCTGTATCTATTCATATAGTTTTACAAAGCTTCTACTCTCTTGAATCAATTTCTTTTGAAAAGAAAATGTTCGGAACAAAAAACCATACTATTTCTTCATACACTTTAGATACAATGTATCCCCCACCCAAGGTCTGTTAACTCCCAAATCGCTAAATTCGTTATGGGATTTAGTTTAGTTTTTATAGCTCCATTTTAATTTTGCTATACTACTTAGGGAGACATAACTGAATTTTTATATTCATTCTGGTAACTCATGTGGTGTAAGCACTGTATGGTTATTAATTCACATTTCTTATTCTTAAATATTTTATTCTCATGAATCTATTTATAAAAAAGTTTAAATACTTTTTGTTTTTGTGCTTTCTGTTTGCAGGTAATCTGGCCTTTACCCAAAATAAGCTTAAAGGGATTTATATAGTAACCTCAGATTCGAAAATACCCGTATCGGATGCCTTTGCACAAAACGAAGATTTAAGCTTCAATACCACAGCGGATGAAAACGGCTTTATTAATTTAAAAGATTTGCCTGCATCCGTCAAAACATTAAAAATCTCCCGGATAGGGTTTGAAACAAAAACGATAGATATCCAAACAATCACTATTACGGATAATACAGCTATTGTTTATATGAATTACAAGGTTTCCAGTCTTAGTGAAATAAAAATATTGGCAGCTGCTAATAACGGAATTTTTAAAACCATCAGCGATTTAGATATTCACCTGCGACCTATCAATAATTCGCAGGAAGTATTGAGGATGGTACCGGGTTTATTTATTGGTCAGCATGCCGGAGGTGGAAAATCAGAACAGATATTTCTCCGTGGTTTTGATATAGACCATGGTACGGATATTAATCTTACAGTGGATGGTATTCCCGTTAATATGGTAAGTCATGCACATGGCCAGGGTTATGCTGATTTGCATTGGGTAATTCCCGAGCTGATTGAAAAAATAAACTTTAATAAAGGTCCCTACTTTGCCGATAAAGGAAATTTTACTACTGCCGGTTTCGTAGAGTTTAAAACAAAAGATTATCTAGAAAAAAATTTTTTAAAAGCAGAAGGCGGACAATTTGGAACTTTTCGTGGCATTACAGGAATCAACCTGATAAAACCAAAAGAGGACAGGCGAAACCAAAGTCTATTTTTTGCCGGCGAAGCATCTTTTACAAAAGGCTTTTTTGAAAGTCCGCAAAACTTTAACCGTTTCAACGGTATGCTGAAATATCATGGAAGTATCTCTGATAAAAGTACACTGACTGCAATGGTTACAGGTTTCACCAGTAAGTGGAATGCATCCGGTCAGATTCCTGACAGGGCTGTCGAAGATGGCAGTATTGGATTTTACGGCGCCATTGATAATACAGAAGGCGGCGAAACATCCCGGTACAATGCCAGCTTAGAATTACGTACCACATTAAATGATGGAGCCGTTTTACGTAACCATGTTTTTTATACAAAAAATAAATTTAGATTGTATTCTAATTTTACTTTTTTTAAAGAAGACCCTATAAACGGAGACCAGATAAGACAAAGTGAAAACAGAAATATGATAGGCTATAATGGCTCTTATCAAAAAGATTTTTATTTAGGAAATATAAAAACGCAAACGAAGGCCGGTGTGCAGATACGTTATGATGATATCAATGATATTGAATTAACCCGGACTAAAGACAGGAGTACTGTAACAAATGAGATTATGTTGGGGGATATTAATGAACTGAATGCCGGTGTGTATTGGGCACAAAAGTTCTCTCTTTCTAAAAATCTGGATATTACCGGAGGTTTAAGGGCAGATTATTTTACTAATCGTTATAATGACAGGTTAGCATCGCAAGCCTTAAAATCAAATTCAACGCTGGTAAGTCCTAAGCTTAATTTTAATCTCAGGTTAAATGACAAAGTGCAATTGTATTTTTATAATGGAAGAGGTTTTCATAGCAATGACACAAGAGTGGCTGTACAACAAAATGGAAAAAAAGTTTTACCGCCGGGTTGGGGTTCTGACGTAGGTGGTATTTTTAAATTAGGTAAAAAGTTAGTCCTTCAATCAGCCTTATGGTATTTATGGCTTGACCAGGAATTTATTTATGTAGGTGATGAAGGCGTAGTAGAACCGGGAGGGCAAACTAGACGGGTGGGAATTGATGTATCAGCACGTTATGAAGTATTTAAAAATCTTTTCGCAGATATTGACTTAAGCTTTGCCAATCCAAGAGCATTAGATGTTCCCAAAACAGAAAATTACTTACCCTTATCTCCACGCTTTTCAAGTGTAGGAGGATTTACTTACAGAAAAGAATATGGATGGAACGGTAGTTTACGTTATCGTTATATGGCGGATAGACCAGCGAATGAAGATAACAGTACCATTGCAAAGGGATATTTTGTTACAGATGCAGCAATCAACTATTCTAAAAAAAGATGGGAAGCAGGTTTAGCTATTCAAAATTTATTTGATATTAAATGGAAGGAAACGCAATTTGATACAGAAAGCAGATTACAAAATGAGCCAGCTCCGGTTTCGGAAATTCATTTTACCCCGGGTACACCCTTTTTTGCAAGATTAAGCTTTACCTTGTTTTTCTGAAAAAATTTATACAATAATCGAAAAAACAAAAAGGCAGTTGATTTCTTCGACTGCCTTTTTGTTATCCTTTAAATTTTAATAAATCCGGCGAGCAATAAATATTCCTAAACCGGCTTTAAATTTATTATCAAAATGGTTTCTTTACCTCCGGGACATTTATCCCATTAAATTTCGGAGTTAATTTCATATTATGAAAAATGAATGAATAAATATCGGCTGTTGTCTCCAGGTTTTTTTTCAAATTGCTGGCACCATGCCCTGAGTTTACATCCACACGAATCATTACCGGGTTAGGTCCTTTATATTTTTCCTGAATAGTAGCAGCATATTTAAATGAATGTGCAGGTACTACACGGTCATCGTGATCGGCTGTGGTAATAATTGTTGATGGATAGTTCAGTCCGGATTTAATATTATGAATGGGTGAATAAGCCAGCAGGTTTTTAAATTCTGCTTCGCTGTTGTCAGCGTTGCCATATTCAGCTATCCAGTTCCAGCCAATTGTGAATTTATGAAAGCGCAGCATATCCATTACACCTACTTGTGGTACAGCAACCCGAAATAAATCCGGTCGCTGGTTGATAACAGTACCTACCAAGAGACCGCCATTCGATCCACCATTTACTGCCAGGTAATCTGTTGAAGTATATTTTTTATCAATTAAATATTCTCCTGCAGCTATAAAATCATCAAACACATTTTGTTTATTAAACCGCATTCCTGCTTCATGCCATTTTTCGCCATACTCACTTCCACCACGCAGGTTGGCAATGCAATAAACACCACCTTGTTCCAACCAGGCAATACGTGTTGGTGAAAAAGAAGGATTGCTGCTGATATTAAATCCACCGTAAGCATACAATATTGTCGGATTTTTTCCATTTAAAACCGTTCCCTTCTTGTAAACAATAAACATCGGGATTTTAGTACCATCCTTACTCGGATAAAACACCTGTTCCATTTTATAATCTTCCGGTATAAATTTCACTTCAGGTTTTCTAAATACAGTACTTACTCCCGTTGCGATATCATATTTATAAATGGTGGGAGGAAACGTAATGGAAGTAAAAGTGTAAAAAACAAATTTATCATTTCGTTTTCCGCCAAATCCATTTGCAGTACCTAAAGTTGGCAATTTTATCTCACGTTCCAGCTTTCCATTAAAATCATAAACATATACACGGGTGGTTACATCTTTTAAATAAGATACAAAAAGTTTACCACCGGCAGAAGTAACAGAAGTAAGATTTTCTTCTTTCTCTGGTATTATCGTTTTCCAGTTTGATGGACCTGGATTATTTGGGTCAAGCGAAATCAGTTTTCTGTTTTTTGCGCCATCATTTGTAAGCATTAGAAATCTTCCATTTATTGCTTCCACAAAATTGTAATCATAATCTGTTGCTTCTTTAATGATAGGTTTAAATTTCTTGTCGGTAGTAGATGATTCAAAATACCAAAGTGCATTTCCGGTTTTTGCTTTTCCCCTGTCACTAATATTTAAAAAAACATATTTTTCATCTTCATTGGTAAACACACCATGAAAACGTTGTGGATTTGCGGCATCTTCATAAACTAATATGTCCTCGGATTGATCGGTTCCTGCCTTATGATAATATACCTTATGATTTTCATTTTTAGTTGAAAGTTCTTTTCCTTTTTCTGGTGTTGGATAGCGGCTATAATAAAAACCATCGCCCTGCCAGCTTGCCCCTGAAACTTTTACCCAGGCAAGCGAGTCTTTTAAATATTTTTTTGTGGTCAAATCCATAACAAACATAGTTCGCCAATCACTCCCACCAATTGATTTTCCAACTACAGCATATTTTCCATTTTTTGAAATTGAAAATGCCCCAAGCGAAGTAGTGCCATCAGCAGAAAATTTATTGGGGTCTAAAAGCATTTCAGGTTTTCCATTCAATCCTTTTTGTCTGAATAAAATGCTTTGATTTTGCAATCCACTGTTTTTAGAAAAATAGAAATACTCATTGTTACGGGATGGTGAAGAGTATTTCGGATAGTCATTAATTTCTTCCAATCTTTTTTGCCATTGGGCACGATATGGAATTTGACTCAGGTAGTCAAATGTTACTTTGTTTTCTGCCGTTACCCAATCTTTAGTTTCCTGACTACGGTCATTCTCTAACCATCGATAAGGATCGGCTACTACCATTCCATTATAAGTAGTAGAAGAATCCACTTTCTTTGTTTCGGGGTAAGTAAATTGAGCTAATACAAATACTGGGACAAGAAATAAAGTTGTAACAAACGTTTGCAGTTTCATAATAAAAAAGTTTTTATTCACCTTTAAAGGTAAAGATTCTCAGGTCTCATAACTCAATCCTTTTAAATCCTTATTTTTGAAAGCCTTTTTGAATGATAAATGGAAATATTTACTAGTTAAAATAAAGGGTAAAAAAAGGTAGTATTAAATTTAAATGAATGAGTATTAAAAAAGTTTCAAAGATCGGCGTTCTTACATCAGGAGGTGATGCGCCGGGCATGAATGCAGCCATCCGTGCTGTTGTCCGTACAGGTTTATATCATGGTTTGGAAGTTTATGGTATCATGCGTGGATACCAGGGAATGATTGATGATGATATTATTCAAATGGATACTAAATCCGTAGCGAATATTATACAACGGGGAGGTACAGTTCTGAAAACGGCTCGCTGCAAGGATTTTTTTGAATACGAAGGAAGAAAAAAAGCGTATGAAAATCTGAAGAAACGAGAGATTGACGGAGTAGTGATTATTGGAGGTGATGGTAGTTTTCGTGGGGCTGTTAAATTTAGTACTGAGTTTGATATTTCATGCATCGGAATAGCAGGTACAATTGATAAAGATATTGCAGGCACCGATTTTACGATTGGCTTTGATACAGCGGTAAATACAGCTGTAGAAGCTATAGATAAAATTCGTGATACCATGGATGCACACGACAGAATCTTTATCATTGAGGTAATGGGTCGTGATGCTGGCTATATTGCATTGCACAGTGGTATTGCAACCGGTGCAGAAAATATTTTAATACCAGAAAGAAAGACAGACATAAATAATATCATTGACTCATTAAAGGAAAAAGAAAGAAGAAAAAAATTGGTAAACCTGATTGTAGTGGCTGAGGGTGATGAATTTGGCGGAGCAAATGAAGTGCAAAAAGTTTTAAAAGAAAATTTGCCAAAAGCTGAAATACGTGTTTGTATTCTTGGACATATACAACGAGGGGGATCGCCTTCCTGTATTGACAGATTGATAGCAAGCCGGATGGGTTTTCATGCAGTAGAAAGCCTGCTGGAAGGAAGGCATAATGTATTTGTTGGAATACTGAATAATAAGATGCATTATATTCCACTTGAGGCAGCCGTAAAAAACAAAGGTAAAATTAGTGATGAATGGATGCGTATCGTAAAAATATTAGCGAGTTAAATTAAGAAATTACAAGAACTAAAAAATAAGCTACAAGGAACAAGTAACAAACAATAAGCAACCAGAACATGTCAAAAAATATTGAGAAATACCTCCACAAAGAGTTTGATAATAAAGCGGGGTTAGAACATTCGACTAAAAGGACAAAAATTGTTGCGACCGTTGGCCCAGCATGTGACAGTTACGAACAACTTTTGCAATTAGTAAAAGCTGGGGTTAATGTTTTCAGATTAAATTTTTCGCATGGATCGCATGAAGATAAACTTCGTATTATTGAATATATCCGTGAGTTAAATAAAAAAGAACCTTATAATATTGCAATACTTGCCGATTTACAAGGACCCAAACTTCGTGTTGGAGATATAGAAAATGGTGCATTGGAATTAAAGGAAGGTGATATTCTTACTTTCACCAATGAAAAAGTAATTGGCACAAAAGAAAAAATATATGTAAGTTATCCCAACCTGCATGATGATGTACAGCCGGGAGAAACGATCATGATTGATGATGGAAAGATAGAAGTGAAAGTGTTAGAAATTACTGTTGATAACAACGTAAGAGTAGTAGTTACTTTAGCCGGAATTTTACTTCCTAAAAAAGGATTAAACCTTCCGGATACAAAAATTTCATTGCCTTCACTTACCGAAAAAGATTTAATCGATCTTGAATTTATCATTCAACAAAAAGTAGAATGGGTGGCTTTATCTTTTGTAAGAAGAACAGAAGATATTACAGAATTAAAAGACAAACTAAAAGCTGCAGGATGCAAATCGAAAGTGATTGCAAAAATAGAAATGCCCGAGGCTGTAAAAAATTTAAGAGATATTATTGTAGAAAGTGATGGTGTAATGATTGCCCGTGGTGACTTGGGGGTTGAATTGCCTGTTGAAGAAGTACCATTGATTCAAAAAGATATTATTCGCAAATGTTTGCATCGTGCCAAACCCGTTATTGTTGCTACGCAAATGATGGAAAGTATGATGGAGAGAACGAAGCCAAACCGAAGCGAAATATCAGATGTTGCAAATGCAGTGCTTGAAGGTGCCGATGCCGTAATGTTGAGTGGTGAAACTGCCTCTGGAAAATACCCGGTGCTGGTAGTAGAGACCATGACAAAAATTATTCTTGAAATAGAACAAAAAGCCTATGAATATAACCGGGAAGAAATGCTGAAACCCATTCCGCATTCCCCCTCATTCATCAGCGATGCAATTTGCTATAATGGTTGCAAATTGGCCAATGATGTAAATGCAAATGCAATTATCGGTATGACACAAAGTGGTTATACAGCTTTTATGCTGAGTAGTTACCGTCCGAAATCGCCACTTTATATTTTTACCAAAGAAAAAACATTGGTAAATCAATTAAGCTTAAGCTGGGGTGTACGTGCATTTTTTTATGATGAGGAAGATAGCCTGGATGATATTGTTTTTGATCAAATTCAGATTTTAAAAGAACGGGGATTTTTAAAACCCGGAGATATAGCCGTAAACACAGGCAGCACACCTGTTCATCTTCATTTACCTACAAATGTTTTAAAGATAACTGAGGTACAATAAAAAAAATGCTGTTTCTTTTTTTGAAACAGCATCACTAGTTATTTATTAAAATTATTTAATGCCACATACAAAGTATAACTGCGGCAATAATTTGCCCTACCGTATGATAGCCGCCATCAATTACACTCAGCACTTTTGGTTTCATTTGATATAAATAGGAAATACAAATACCGATACCGGAAAAAATAACACCAGTAAATAAGCCCAATTTAATCCCCGACATCAAGACAGATAAGTTTAACCTGTTAATTAATATTGCAAGACCAATACATACAACAAATTCGAGTATCACTGTAAGTATCATTGTACTTGCTACCCCTTTTTTTGCATCGGGGCTATTTACATCTACACCGGTTGTTTTTATCCAGGTTTTTCCAAATACAGCTTTATTATACCAAACTGCTCCAAGGATAAAATATGCAAGTGCGGCTACAAGGATATGCAACCAATCAAGTTGAGAAAAAATTGAAGTGTCCATAATCAGAGTGTTTTAGTGAAGTGAAAAGGTAGAAAATTATTTTCAATATTGGGAAATAAAAAAAATCCTTTCAATATTGAAAGGATTTTTTAAAAGTATAATTCGTAAACTTATTATCAAGTAAGATTAAGATATTCTAATCAAATACAATTACAATTTCCGAATCTTAATATTCCGGTACCACACATTATCGCTATGATCTTGTAAGCAAATTTTTCCTTTTTTAAATGTACCAAAATCTGCCCATTGTTTAAATTTACTATTGGCTAACATGGTTCGCCAATTATCATCCCAAAGTGTAGTACTCACAACGTTTTCTCCATTTAACCAGAATTCTAATTTACCATTCAATGATTTTATTTCTGCAGCATTCCATTGCAATGCCGGCTTCACCGTTTCTTTTGTGCAACTAATCAAATCATATAAGTCTCCTGCACGATGCTTGATTATTTTAGCATCGGGATGTCCGTTGTTATCCAATACTTGCATCTCTGGTCCGGTTTCGTACGATTTTTTATACTTGGCTGTATCTTCATTTACATAAAATATCAATCCACTGTTGCTGTTGCTGTCAATCATCCACTCCAGTTTCAAATGAAAATTATCATATGCAGAATCGGTAGTTAAATCTCCCCCACCAACTATTTTCTCATTTTCTTTTACTGAAGCGTCAAGATGAATTGCGCCACTATCCACTTTCCATGCCTTACCAGATGTTGATTCGCCATAGCTATGCCAACCTTTTGTAGATACACCATCAAATAATAACTGCCAGCCATCTTTTTTTTCCTCATCCGTTAAAGTGGCAACAGTTGGTATAGTTGTTTTTTCATTATCATCAGACGAACTGTCGATACAACTTGAGAGTGTAATTGCCATAGCTGATATTAAAATTAACTTATTCATCTTATTTATTTGTTTTAAGTAATAATACATATTTAGCAAGTGCCTTTGCATCCTCTAAACTCATCGTTGCATGAGGAGCCATAGGAACTTCTCCCCAAACCCCACTACCACCAGAAATAATTTTTGCAGCCAGGTAATTAACCGTTGAGTCAGTATCCGGATATTTATTAGCAACATCCCGCCAGGCTGGCCCTGCATTTTTTTCATCTATGCGATGACAAGTAGCACAGTCACTTTTTCCAACAAGTTCAACCCCTTTTGCATAAACAGGGTTGCTGTTTGGATCGTTAACTACTTCAGATTTTTTTTCGTCTGCCGGTGTTTCTTTTTTATCGCCACCGCCACATGCCGCAATGATTGCCGTTGTTGTAATTAAGAAGAATACTTTTTTCATATTTTTAATTTTAATTTGCAAATGTATTAATTCAATCCTAAAATCTTCCGGTTAAATTTTTCGTCAGAAACCTGACCGGCAAAATCATCAAATGCTTTTTCTGTTACCCGGATAATATTCTTTTTAATAAACTCGGCCCCTTCTTTTGCTCCATCTTCAGGGTGTTTAAGACAGCATTCCCATTCCATTACTGCCCAACCTGTATAATCATACTGCGTCAGTTTGCTAAAAATAGTTTTAAAATCCACCTGTCCATCTCCGGGTGAACGATACCTGCCTGCTCTGTTCAACCAGCTTTGATAACCACCAAAAGTGCCTTGCCTGCCCGTAGGATTGAATTCAGAATCTTTTACATGGAATGCTTTAATACGCTCATGATAAAGATCTATGTACTCAAGGTAATTCAATTGTTGTAAAACAAAATGTGAAGGATCATACAGTAAACAAGCCCTTTTATGGTTATTTACTTTTTCTAAAAACATTTCATATGTAATACCATCAAACAAATCCTCTCCCGGATGAATTTCATAACACACATCTACACCACATTCATCAAATTTATTTAGTATTGGGAGCCATCGTTTTGCCAATTCTTTAAAACATTCTTCCACTATTCCATCGGGTCTTTGTGGCCAGGGATGAAAAGAATGCCACAATAATGCGCCACTGAAAGTTGCATGTGCATTCAATCCTAAATTTTGAGATGCTTTAGCTGCATATATGAGTTGTTGCACTGCCCACTCCTGCCTCGCTTTAGGATTTTTCTTTATTGCATCTGGAGCAAATGCATCAAACAAATCATCAAATGCAGAATGAACAGCTACCAACTGCCCTTGTAAATGGGTTGATAGTTCAGTAATTTCCAAACCACATTCATGAATCATTCCTTTCAATTCATCAGCATAGGTTTTACTTTCTGCGCATTTTTGTAAATCAATACATCTTGCATCCCACGTAGGAATCTGTACACCAACAAAGCCAAGACTTTTTGCCCATTGGCAAATTGTTTTCATATCATTAAACGGTGGCTTATCACCTAAAAATTGCGCTAAGAAGATAGCAGGGCCTTTAATTGTAGTCATTGTAAAAATATTTCACGCAAAGACGGCAAAGATTTCGCCAAGGCGCAAAGTTTTATAAATTGTTTACGATTCTATGAATTCCTTCTTTAATAAGCGGTACATTAAAATTAATTAGCAAACCTAATTTAAGATTTGTAATTCGCAAATAAGTAAGTAATTGTTTGTAATGAACCTGTGCCAAAGCTTCAACTGATTTAAATTCTATGATCACATTATTATTGAGTACGATATCTGGAATAAAACCAATACCCATGTCAATTCCTTTATGTATTACTTTAATAGCCTGTTGACGTACATAAGGGATTTTTGTTTCACCCCATTCAAAAGCAAAAATTTCCTCGTACACACTTTCAAAAAGTCCTGGACCATATTCTTTATGAATATTAAAACAAATGTTCACTGCAATTTTGGCAATTTCATTTTCTGACATAACAAATCTTTTTCTTTCTTAGCGAGCCTTTGCTGTCTTTGCGTGAAATCACACAACAAACGTTGTCCACTTAGCATCACTTTTACCTGAAGCAACCACATTCTCAATAAATGCCATTCCTCTTATGCCTTCTTCTGTACCTGGAAAATCAAGCCATTCTTCCTGCGGTTTTTCACCATTCATTTTTGCACGAACGGTTAATACAAAATTGCGATAGAGATTTGCAAATGCTTCTAGATAACCTTCCGGATGACCAGCCGGTGTTCTTGAATTATGCGAAGCATAAGAAGTAACATAACCTGTACCTGCACGATAAATTTCTGTTGGCTTATCCAACCATTTTATCAATAAACTATTTGCATCTTCCTGCTTCCATTCCAATCCACCTTTTTCTCCATACACTCTTATCTTGATACAATTCTCTTCACCAGCTGCTACCTGCGATGCCATTAGTACACCACTGGCCCCATTTTCAAATTTAATAAACACTGCCCCATCATCATCCAGCATCCTTCCTTCTACTAAAATATTTAAATCGGCACAAAGCTGTGTTACTTTCATCCTGGTTACATATTCAGCCATATTAAAAGCATGCGTACCAATATCACCCATTGCACCTGCTAAATATGTATTATTACTTAAAACAAATAAATAAGATGAATAAGTTAATTTTAATATCAGCTATGGCAATTACACTCTCAAGTTGTATCGACA
>JANPEU010000160.1:0-2599 GCA_031423175.1 Bacteroidota bacterium | reverse complement strand
AGCCGCGAAAGTGGGGAAGCAAGTTTTTTAGTAGAACGGCAATACGGACGGGAAATGAATGCAGATACGTATGGTAACAGATCCAGTAATATTTTTTTCGACGCAGATATAACGGCTAACCCGGCTGTTACAATGAAAGTGCAGATAGATGATTTAACACAAGATGAAATAGTGGGTCGTGGTGAAGGAACATTAAATATAAGATCGGGTACCACGGAACCACTTTCCATCCGGGGCCGTTATAAAATACTGGAAGGAAAGTATGATTATTCTTTTCAGTCAATATTTAAAAAACCATTTATATTAAAAAAGGGATTGGGTGTAAATAATTATATTGAGTGGTTTGGCGATCCGTACAAAGCAAAAATAAATTTTGAGGCAACATATACTGCCGAGAATGTCAGCTTCACTCCTTTAGTAGAAGATTTTTCGTTAGATAAAAGTTTGAGTGGTTTACGATCAGATGTAATCGTATCGGCTACCATGTACAATGAATTGTTTGATCCCCGTTTTAATTTTAAAATTGAATTGCCGGAAAACAGTGAAGCCAAACGAAATCAGTCACTTGCTTTTAACCTTGCTCAAATAGAAAAAAACCAGAACGAACTGACCCGGCAGGTTGCTTTTTTAATTGTAACAAACAGCTTTGCACCACGGCAAAATTCTGCTAACCCAGGATTAACGGGTGCCTTCAATGAACTTTTATACAATAGTATATCCGGCATCTTATTTACAGAAATAAATAACATTTTTAATAATATACTTTATAAAATTTTTAAAACAGATAAAGTAAGATTGGATATCAGCGGTTCATTGTACAACCGTAATATACTTTATCAAACTTCCGGAGGATCATCGCTGACAGTTAATCAGGGCAATGTAAAAGTAAATTTGCCGGTCTCTTTATTAAAAGGTCGGTTAATATTTAATCCGGGGTTATCTTCAGAAATAAGTTTAGGTTCCGGAGCCCAAACGTTATTGTATAAAAACTTCAGTCTTGATTTATTATTAAACCCAAGCGGTTCTTTACGGGCTACTGTATTTTATAGGGAAAATCCGGATTTAATAAACCAATCCGTACGGGCTACCCGACAAGGTGCAGGATTCTCTTACCGCAGAGAAGCAAATCGCTTTTGGGATTTATTTGGGTTTGGTAAAAAAAATAATCCTCAGCCAATCATAATAATTCCGGAATCAAATACAGATAGTATTCAAAAAGAATTGAAAATTTTAAATTGAAAATTGAAAATTGAAAATTGAAAACCGCTTTAGTGTTGATTATTGAATATTGTCTTTTTCTTATTGTCGTCATAAAAAAAATAAATTTTGCATTTCGAGTACAAAAAGAATCATCAATCTCTTGGAGGATTGTCATGCTGAGGAACAGCTTGTCCCGATTATTCGGGAAAGCATCTCAAAGGCTTCAAATATTGAAACCCTGTTAAATTAAAATACATTCGCTTTTCAATTTCTCTGAAATTCCTCTCCGCCAACGGCGGACTGGAATTGACAAGACTCAGGCATACTATATATTTATTTTAAAAAAATCAAAATCACCAACCATTGTTGATCACTTTGTCAAAAA
Source organism: Bacteroidota bacterium (assembly GCA_031423175.1). Classification (GTDB taxonomy): domain Bacteria; phylum Bacteroidota; class Bacteroidia; order Chitinophagales; family Chitinophagaceae; genus VBAR01. The sequence continues at coordinate 1,014 of JANPEU010000160.1, read as the reverse complement.
AAATCAGAGTCAAGCCTAATTCCTAATTACTTCACTACAAAATCTCATGCCCTAACTTATCCCGCTTGGTTGTTAAATATTTTTCGTTATGGGAATTGGGAATTATTTCGAGTGGAATATTTTCCACTATCTCTAATCCATATCCTACCAGACCTACTCTTTTTTTAGGATTGTTACTTATCAATTTTAGTTTCGAAATATTCAGATGCCTTAATATTTGTGCCCCTACCCCATAATCCCGTTGATCCATACTAAAACCAAGATGAAGATTTGCTTCCACTGTATCCATACCACCTTCCTGAAGTTTGTATGCTTTTAATTTATTCAGCAACCCGATACCACGGCCTTCCTGATTCATATATAATATAGCACCGCTACCTGCAGCATTTACCATTTCCATTGCTTTGTGCAGTTGATCGCCACAATCACAACGAAGCGATCCAAGAATATCTCCGGTAAAACAACTACTGTGTACACGAACCATTACCGGTTCATCTTTTTTCCATTCCCCTTTTATTAATGCAAGATGTTCATTGCTTGAATTCTTTTCACGAAAAGCTACTAATTGAAAATCGCCATATTTTGTTGGCATATTCACTCTTACAATTTCTTCAATCAGCGAATCACGTTTTAAGCGATACTCAATTAAATCTTTTATTGAAATTATTTTAAAATCAAAATGTTTTGCCACTTCTTCTAATTGTGGCAATCTTGCCATCGTTCCATCATCATTCATAATTTCAACCAATACTCCGCCATACGGCGGATCCAGGCCAGCAAGTCTTGAAAGATCAACCGCTGCTTCTGTATGCCCTGATCTTCTAAGTACTCCTCCTTTTTTTGCACGTAAGGGAAAAATATGTCCGGGTCTTCCTAAGTCTTTCGGATCTGTTGCAGGATTTATTAATGCCTGAACTGTTTTAGATCGGTCAGAAGCTGAAATACCACTTGAGCAACCATGACCGAGCAAATCAACTGAAACTGTAAAAGCAGTTTCGTGTAATGCTGTATTGT
>JANPEU010000159.1:0-5823 GCA_031423175.1 Bacteroidota bacterium | reverse complement strand
GTGCATACTGCACAGTCCGAAACTACCCGTCGTATTACCAGCGGATTAAATCCCTACAATGGCCCCTGGACGGATACTGAAATTATCCATCTATTGAAGCGATCAATGTTTGGTGCTAAGCGAACTGATGTTGCTTATTTTAAAACTCGTACTGTAGGTCAGTCAGTAGATGAATTATTAAACCCCACCGCTCCGCAACCTGCACCTCCAATTAAAGAATATGCAACTTCTACTACAGTTGGTGTAAATGCAGATGGAAATATTGTACAGGGTACTTCCTGGATTAATGATTTAAACGGTGATGGTACTGTACAAAGCCAGCGAAGAGGATCTTATAAAAAATGGCTGACAGGGAATTTAATTAACCAGGACAGAAGCATTCGGGAGAAAATTGTTTTGTTCTGGGTAGATCATTTTGGTAACGAAGCAACCGATGTTGGCGTTACTAACTGGATGTATAAACAGCATGATTTGATAAGACAAAATGCATTGGGAAATTTTAAAACAATGATTGATCTTATTACCAAAGATGTAGCAATGCTTCGCTATTTGAATGGATATTTGAATGTGGCTAGTGCACCCGATGAAAATTATGGACGGGAATTATTAGAATTGTTTACACTGGGCAAAGGCTCCGGAAGTCAGTATACAGAGAATGATGTAAAAGAAACAGCCAAAGCACTAACCGGCTGGCAAATCAATGGCACTACTTATACATCTTTTTTTAATTCAGCACGGCATTCAACGGTTAATAAAACTTTTTCTTCTTTTTTTAATAATACAGTAATTACAGGTAGAACAGGAGCAACTGCAGGACAACTTGAGTTAACCGATCTGGTGAATATGATTTTTAATACACAGGAAGTTGCAAAATTTATTGTAAGAAAATTCTACCGTTTCTTTGTTTATTATACAATTGACGCAACAACTGAAACAAATGTTATAACTCCTCTTGCCGATATTTTCCGGGCAAATAATTATGAAATAAAGCCTGTGCTTTCTGCGTTACTGAAGAGTGAACATTTCTTTGATAAATTAAGTCAGGGTTGTTTTATTAAAACTCCAGCTGATCATGTAATCGGAGCTGTTCGTGAAATGAATGCACAATTTCCTGCATTGACAGATTGGGATACGAATTACGGCATGTGGAATTTCTTTTACGCAACAATGGTGAATACAGGTCAAAACCTGCACGACCCACCAAATGTTTCAGGTTTGCCTGCATTTTACCAGGAACCATTATTTCATGAAATATGGATTAATGCAGATTCGCTCCCCAAAAGAAATCAGTACACCGATTTTATGATCAATACCGGTTTTACCCGGAACGGGCAAAGAGTAAGATTTGATTTGGTTCCTTATGTTTCCACATTTTACAACCCGGGTAATCCAAATGATTTGATAGATGAAGCAATAAGGTTGGTGTATAGAAATGAAGTAACAACTGAAACAAAAAAATTAATTAAAACACAGATACTGCTCAGTAATCAGCAATGGGATTATTACTGGACCAATGCATGGATGGCTTACCAGGCAAGCCCGACAACAGCAAACTTTAATATTGTAAATACAAGATTGAAGCAGTTGTTTCAGTATTTATTTAACCTGGCAGAGTATCAATTATCATAACTATCATTTTCATCTTTTAATAAAACAGAAATGAAAAGAAGAGATTTTTTAAGAAGCAGTATTCCCGCCGCAACGGTACTACCTGCTATTATTAATGGATATTCTGTAAAAGCGTTTAATGCCAGTTCGCCATTGATACAGGCATTGATGCAAACAACAACTGATACGGATCATGTATTGGTTATTGTTCAGTTATCAGGTGGTAATGATGGTTTGAATACCGTAATTCCCATTTCAACCTATTCAAATTATTTTAATGCCCGCAGTAATGTTGCTATTCCCCAGGCAAGTATTTTATCATTAAGTGGTAGCAGTGCAACGGGTTTGCATCCTGCAATGACCGGTATGCAAAATATTTTTAATGCAGGTAACATGAAAGTGATCCAGGCAGTTGGTTACCCGCAACCAAATTTTTCACATTTCCGTGCAACCGATATCTGGATGAGTGGAAGTAACAGCAACCAGGAAGTTTTTAGCGGATGGGCCGGCCGTTATCTTGATTATGAATACCAGGATTTTCCGATCGGCTATCCCAATGCTTCTATGACGGATCCTTTAGCAATTCAAATTGGATCTACTACATCACTTACTTTACAAGGACCTGTGGTAAATATGGGTATGAGTATAACCAACCCAACTACTTTTTATAACCTGGTAAATAATACGACCGACCCCGCACCCAATACTCCGGCGGGTAAAGAGTTGACCTTTTTAAGATTGGTTACACAACAAACACAAAAATATTCAACTGTAATTCGTGCTGCTGCGAATTTGGTAACTGTGCAAAATCCTTATCCAGCAAATAATAGCCTTGCTGATCAATTAAAAATTGTTGCACGATTAGTGAAGGGCGGATTAAAGACTAGAATTTTTATGGTGAGCTTTGGAGGTTTCGATACACACTCTGTGCAGGTAAATGCAGCTGATCACAATACCGGTCAGCATGCTACATTATTAGGACGGATAAGTGATGCGATAAAGGCTTTTCAAGACGATTTAAAATTCTTACAAATTGAAAATCGGGTGACCGGGTTAACTTTTAGTGAATTTGGACGAAGAATAAAATCAAATTCAAGTACCGGAACTGATCATGGTGCCGCTGCACCAATGTTTGTATTTGGCGCAAAAGTAGAATCAGGCGTTTTGGGCGATAACCCAACCATACCTTCGAATGCTACCGTGAATGATAATGTACCTATGCAATATGATTTCCGCAGTATCTATTCCACCATTTTGGAAAAATGGTTTTGCCTTGATAAAACAGTTGTTTCAGGTTTGTTCCCTCCCGGCGTAAATTCACAATTACAAACATTACCATTGTTTAAAGCTGGCATTGCATGTTCGGGTGCACCAACAACACAAACAAATTCATTAGGCATAGATGGAATTATTACAAACGATCCCAATCCATTTACAAATAGTACAAAAATTTCTTTCCGCACTTCCGGTGGTCATACACTCATACAGATAATCGATACGATGGGAAGGTTGATAAAAACGTTATTAGAAAATGATTATCCTGCTGCAGGCACTTTCACAGTAGATTTTAATTCAGAAGGATTAGCCAACGGAATTTACTATGCCAGATTTCAAAATGGGGTAGTGCAAAAAGTAAGACCGATGCTGAAAGTCAGGTAAAGCCGCTTTCCCGAAATAGTCGGGACAAGTAGGGGATAGGGGGCATTTAATCACTCGTTCTTCCACCCGCATTTATCCAATCGGTTATTTTTTGTTTATCTATAGTTGTTAGTTGACCACCCTGTGGCATAAAAGAGGGAATGCCATCAACGGCTCTTGCTTTTATTCTGTCTTTTGATGCTATAACATTTGCATCCATGTCAAAATTTTTACCACCATCCATTCCATTGTTTAAATGACACGGGCCACAATAGCCGTTTACAATTTGCCGAACTAATGCATACTTAGGACCGTAATTTAACAGAGTTGTTTGAGTAGTATCTGTACAACCTTTTTGATTTTTTACAGTAATAATAAAATTGCCGGGAGCAAGGTTTGTAAAGAATCTTGAGGGTTGAAATGTCCCATTATTTAAACTATAAGTAATTGTATCACCAAGTGGGGCTGTAATAGTTATCGTACCATTATTAGCACCACCAACCGATTCTGTTTTTGTAAATTCAATTGTATAGTTAACTCCTGTGCAGGGGTCAAGGGGATCAGTTTTTTTACAGGAAATAATAACTGTTAGTACAAACAGCGTTACTAAGCCGTGTCTTAAGAATTGTATTTTCATAATGTGGATTTAGAATTGATGTGTTTCACCTGGTTTAATCAACCAAAATTATTCTTCATCTAAAATAGAATAATTATCTCTCGGCTTTGTGTTTTTTTTGGCAAGTAAATAAATAATTGAAGTTGAAAATTAGATTCCTATATTTGCAACAACGTTTCATAAAGTATATCATGAAAAAACATTTCTTAATCATTTTTATTTTAAAATCATTTTTTTCTATTGCCAATGATAGCAATGACATTGATATAATAAAAAACACAGATAAGAATTTCCTGAAAGTTTCTTTCTCTGGAACAATTAGCGACGCAGTGTCCAAACTCCCTTTGCCTGGAGCCTCTGTATATATTACAGATATTAAAACAGGAGTTTTTGCAAATGAAAAAGGGGAGTTCATTTTTACCAATATTCCAACCGGTCATCACCTTTTGGAAATTTCAAGTATTGGGTATACGAGTATAGTAGAGCATATTGACATATATAAAGATTTTGAGAAAAATTTTGAATTGAATCCTGCTGTTGTTGAGAACAGGGGTGTGATAGTTACTGGTGTAGCAGGAGCAACTTCGATCAGGAAAGCCCCGGTCCCTGTTTCTATAATCAGGCGTACAGATTTATTGCAAACATCTGCCACTAATATTATTGACATACTTGCAAAACAACCTGGCATTTCACAAATACAAACCGGTCCCGGTATCTCAAAACCGGTAATACGGGGTTTGGGTTATAACCGTGTGGTGATAGTGAATGATGGGGTAAGACAGGAAGGCCAGCAATGGGGCGATGAACATGGAATTGAAATTGATGAAGCAAGTGTTTCAAAGGTGGAGATACTTAAAGGACCGGCTTCTTTAATATATGGCAGTGATGCTATGGCGGGAGTTATAAATTTTATAAGCAATGTCCCGGTTCCTGATGGTACAGTAAAAGGAAATATGTTGAGCAACTGGCAATCGAATAATAATTTGTTTTCTGTAAATGGAAATATTGCAGGTAATCAAAATGGATTTAATTGGAATACATATATCAGTTCAAAGAGTGCTGGTAGTTATAAGAATAAACAGGATGGCAGGGTTTTGAATTCAGGTTTTGATGAACTGAATTTTGGCGGTTATGCAGGTTTAAATAAAAGCTGGGGCTACACTCATCTTGTTTTTAGCCGCTTTAACCAAAAAATTGGATTGATAGAAGGAGACCGGGATGATACTACCGGGAAATTTATTTTGTTTGCTGAATCACCGATGGCGCATATTGCGACAAATGATGAACTGAATTCAAAGAAATTATTTATACCCCGCCAGGATATTGTGCATACAAAAATTGTTTCAGATAATAATTTTTCAATTGGAGAAAGCAGGTTGAAACTGAATTTAGGGTTTCAACAAAACCAACGAAGTGAATTTGGCAATCCAGAGGATTCAAAGGAAAAAGAGTTGTCCTTTAAATTAAAAACTGTTAATTATAATGCACAATGGGCATTCGCAGAAAAAAAGGAATGGAGAACTTCAGCGGGTGTGAATGGTATTTATCAAACAAATAAAAATATAGGCAAGGAAGCTATAATTCCTGATTATCATCTTTTTGATCTTGGGTTATTTCTTTATTCTCAAAAGACATTTACCAAAGCAACTATAAGTGGAGGATTAAGATTTGATAACCGCAATATCACTTCTATGCAAATGCTGGATGGTGCAGATATAAAGTTTACAGCATTTAAAAAAAATTATGCAAATTTTTCTGGGAGTGCTGGTGTTGCGTTTGAACCAAACGATAATATTTCAGTAAAACTGAACCTTGCCCGCGGTTTCCGTGCTCCGAATATGGCCGAACTTGGCAGCAATGGTGCACATGAAGGAACGAACCGCTTTGAGTATGGAAGTACCAAATTAAAATCAGAACAGAGTTTTCAGATTGATGCCGGAATAGAACTGGATTATGAACAT
>JANPEU010000158.1:0-2301 GCA_031423175.1 Bacteroidota bacterium | reverse complement strand
CATCTAATACAAACCTGGGTAATACCATTATAAAAAGAGGACATAAGGTGCAAACGGGAATATCAGGTTCTAATAATTCTATAATGCGCTATTACGACATTATCCCTGCTATTAATATGGCATTAAAAGCTACTCTGCGGTTTCACTATTTTGATGCAGAGTTAAACAGTCTTCCTGAAGCTTCATTATATCAGTGGAAGAGTGTTAACCTGGTCAACTGGGATTTGATGGGGGCTGATTCCAGAAACCTGATTGCAAATTATACAGAGCGTAAGACCTACGGAAGATTTGATCGCATAACCCTGGCCACTGCAACTGCACCGGGAATTACCTGTCCTGCTAATCAAATCGTTTCTGCAAATATGAACGGATGTAAAGCCTCAGTATCGTTTGCAGCTACCGCGACAGGTATTCCAACTCCATCTATTATCTACAAAATTGGAAATACTGTAATATCCTCTCCGCATGTATTTTCTAAGGGCACAACAACAGTTACAGCCACTGCGTCAAATGGTATTTTACCTGATGCAAACTGTACATTCACTGTTACGGTAGTGTGCGGAAATGTAACTTCTCCAGTAGCCATGGTTACAAAACCGCAGGAAGAAATAGTTATGCATGGCTTATCTGTATCAGCAGGGCCTAATCCATCAGCACATTTTTTTATCCTGAACATAAAGAGCAGCGATCAAAGCCCGGTAACCATTAGAATTACAGATATATCGGGCAGAGTAATTTCAATTCAACCGAATGTGGCTTCAAACAGTACATTAAATGTGGGCCATACATACCGGCCTGGTGTTTATTTTGTACAAGCTATGCAGGGAAAACAAATGGTACTTCTCAAGCTTGTTAAGCAGCGGTAATAGTTAGTTCTTATTTTAAAGCAGTATCTGAAACATACTGCTTTAATTTTTTTTGTGAGGCAACAACTTGCAGCAATTAACTAACATTTTCTTTTGAAATAAATTCACTGACATAAAAATATACCCGGAACTATCCAGCTTTATATAAAGAGAGCATAGCAAAATTCTAATAAACCTGTTGAGCAGTTTCATCTGATAATTACTGCTTTGTTTTCAAAAAACGAAATGCCATTTGTCCTTTATTTATTATTTGCCTCTTATCAATTATAAATCGCCTTTCAAAGTTAAAACCCTGCCACACACAGCAATAAATTGAATAATTAATCTGTAAAGGGTTTTCCTTAAATGAAAAACAAACCGCCGGATACACACTGCTTCCATTTTATACTACTGCCTGTAACTAACTTCAAAATAGCAATGAAAAATCCATGGACAAGATTTAAAATATCAATTGCAGGTGCCAAGCTTAGCCATCTGGTGCAAAAGGATAAAATATGGGATCATGGAAGTATGGCAGAACAGGCAAGAATAATTTTTTACCTGGTGCAGAAAGCGGTGAGCAATGAGAATATTGAATCATTAAAAAAACATTGTACTATTTCTTGTTTTGAAAAAATAAAAACCGGCATGAATGAAGAAGGAAGACACCAGGAAACCTTAATTAAAAATCCAATTGTAAAAGAGATCGCTGTAACGGAAGTGAATCCCGGAAAAAATAACAAGCCGGATATGTTTACAGCTTTAATAAAAGGTGTTTCAAAAGATACAACCATGCACAATGAGTATGGAAGTGAATTTTCAGCAACATACATTTTTGCCAGGCAGGGTGAGTGGTGGTTGCTGGATAGTATGAAAACTAGGCTGCATTTTTTAAAACATAATTAAGATAAAAGGCAGGCAATGATGATATAAATGAATTTTCGGCACACTGGTCTTTTGTAAAGCAAGGAGAATGGTGGTTACTGAATGATCTGAAGAGTAAAAGAATTTTTTAAAATTAAACTGTTTTTATGAAAAGATTTTTTAAGCTATTATTGATTTTATCAGCACTTTTAATAGCAAAGAGTTCCATAAGCCAGCCACCAGCGCAAGGGCCACTGCCGCCGAGTGCACCTTCACCTAACCTGTTATTGTCCTTAATTATTAATAGAGTAAAGGATGTAGTTCAAACAACATTGGATTCTGTAAATGCTAAAATCAGCCGTGATGCTGGTTCAACCGGTATCCAGGCTCATGTTAGTTTCAGTTTTACAACATATAAACCCTACATGACGGTCACAAAATATATGGACCGGCCCAATGAGAATGTAGTAAAAATTCCATTCATTTATAATTATGATGTTACAGGTATTCGTTACCATGGCCTTCCTTATTTTTCGAGAAAACTTAGCCAGTCAATTGACATTTTTGTTTCTTGCGATAAATGGTTTGCCAA
>JANPEU010000157.1:0-9980 GCA_031423175.1 Bacteroidota bacterium | reverse complement strand
AATAAATTTTTTATCTGCAACTGCATGGATCAAATATAAAGAAAGCTGCAAGTTTGATTTTTTGTAATCAGCAGATGCAGCTTTGTTGAAAATTTTAATTTTCGGTTATCAGAATTAATCTGGTAATGGATGTGGCTTGGGTGGTATAGAATCCATTAAGCTCCTGTCAAAGTCATTCATTCGGCTGTTCACTTCTTCCTGGGTAGTTTTAGCTATCGTATTCATATAACTATTAATCTGTTTCAGGCTGTTCGTATTTTTATCAAATAGATTTACTTCCATATAGGCGACAAACGCACCATCTTTCATTTCGCCACCATAGAAAACCATATTCTCCCAAACTTTACTATCGCCGGTAAAAATTTTTTCTGTACCACCCAATTGTTTTGTTTTAATACCCGAACTTAATTTTTGAAAATCGATAAACCCGCCCATAGGGTGACCACTTATTTTACCGATAAATGAATGATCTGTAGTATTGCCAGCTGCAAAGCCATCTAAACTTTCTTGAACATTACTCGCAATAAACCAATTATCCTTCACGGTGTATTTGATCATTGCCAAATCTTTAGCTCCGCCATTTTTAGAAATTTGAGTTTTCAATACATCAATCATCTTGTCAAACGATGGTTTATCATTGATGGAAGTAGCAAATAAAACGTTTGCATCGGGCCGGGGAGTGGAAAAACCGAAATCATTTTTTCCCATACCTTCCAAACGCATTTGTGTATCCCGAACACTGAAATCAGAAACAGCAAATAGCAAATCACCTTTATTGGCTTTCACAAAATCATCGATCGTAAGCCCAACCTCACCAATAAATCCGTTAATCATTCCATCAACACCAAATAATTTCAAAAATTCTTTTAATCCTTCCGGAGGATAATTCATGGCAAAAACAACTGATAGTTCCTTTCCCTGAATTCTTTTCAGCATATCTGTATTCAGGTTGCCGGGTTTATATTTTTTCATCAATGCCCCCAGTTCGTTATTAAACCAGGATTTTGTATTTGCTGTTATTTTCCCATTTTCAAAATTCACTGTATAACCGGTTACATTTCCTTCCAGCAGGGAAGCTGCTTTAAATAAGTCTAAACCGGCAGGCATTGAACTTTTTATCAATGAGCTGCTGTTTAGCCAAAAATGAATATCCCCTTTTTCGGATGCTAATGAGGCATATCGTTTATCATTGGTGATACTGTTTTTTTGTTTTAGACCATATAAGTCTTTTGTGTATTTTAAAATACTGTCAATCGTAATTTTTATTTTTTTGCGGGTTCCAAAAATATTTTGGCTTGATTGAAAATCACCGGCATTACCGACAATAATAAACCGATCATTTGTCCAGATAAGGCATCCATCTTCGTCACCCATATAACTAAAACTGCCTTCTTTTTTAATTTCTCCGGTGGAGTCTTCGGTTTTTTTATCACTAACATTTTTTATTGTGGCTTCAAAGGCTTTAACGTCTTTTATTTTTCCCTGAACAACCACATAGGAATTGTTTGCTCTTATTTGCATGTACAGATACATATCGCTTTTCAAATCAATACCTGAGCTTTCAGGGTTTTCCATTATTTTTTTTTGAATGTCATTAGTCGGCCCTTCTTTGCTTGCCATTTTAAACCATTCAGAATTCTTTATTTCATCCCAGGTGAGTTTTGAACTAAGGGATGCTGCATTAATATGTAATACCATTGCTACGTCTTCAGGTATTAATACATCGGCAGCTTTTTTACCGCAACTGCTAAGAATAAAAATGAAACTAAAAATCTTAAAAAGGTTTTTGATTGTTGTTTTCATACTATTTTTTTATACGAGTTATAAAAATGAAAAATTTGTTATCAATGCATCCCAGCTAATTGACTGCTGATTGCCATTGCGCAAATCTTTTACCGAGCAGGTTTTATTTTCTAATTCTTTGCTTCCAATAATAATTGCGAAACTAATATTCTTTTTCTCTGCATATTTAAATTGTTTGTCAAATTTTACAGCTTCATGATATAGCTCACATCTTATCCCTTTGCTGCGCAACTGCTGCATTAGCATAAAAGCTGCTTTGCTTTCTTCATTTCCTAAATTGAAAAATAAAACTTGTGTACCCGTATGTATTGCAACCGGAAACAATTTCAGTTCTTCCATCACATCATAAATTCTATCCACACCAAATGAAATACCAACGCCGGGAATATCAGGCACACCAAACAAACCCGTAAGATCATCATAGCGACCACCGCCACCAATGCTGCCAATTTTTACGGCTGCCGGTGCTTTGGCTTCAAAGATGATTCCGGTGTAGTAGTTGAGGCCACGGGCAAGGGTGAAGTCAATTGTGAGTTGTGAGTTGTGAGTTGTGAGTTGTGAGTTAATCAGGAATTCGAGCTCTTCTATTCCTTTCAGGCCATTATTATTTTCTCCAAGTAGTTTTCTTATAGCAGCAATTTTATCTTTATTGTTTCCACCGATGGATAAATATTTTTCAATGATATTTATTTGTTCATTGCTTAGATTTTTTGTTCTGAGTTCTTCTTTTACTTTTTCAATTCCAATTTTATCTAATTTGTCAATAGCTATTGCGATATCATTCATCTTCTCAGCACCGCCGCATAGTTCTGCAAGCCCGGTTAAAATTTTCCGGTTGTTAATTTTTAATTCATAATCCTTAATTCCTAATTGAGTAAAGACTTCGTTATAAATGGCTGCCAATTCCACTTCATTGATAAGAGAATTACTACCCACTACATCCGCATCACACTGATAAAATTCACGGTAACGTCCTTTTTGGGGTCTGTCGGCTCTCCAGACAGGTTGTATTTGATAACGTTTAAATGGAAATGTAAGTTGGGTGTGATTCATTGCAACAAATCTTGCAAAAGGAATAGTGAGATCATATTTTAATGCACGTTCTGTAATTCCTTTATTGTTTTTTCCATCCAGTATTTTTTCAAAATCTTCTCTTATTTGTTTTTCTTTATCTGGATTATCAAGGCCGTTGTTGAGTATTTTAAAAATCAATTTATCTCCTTCGTCACCATATTTTCCCATTAAGGTATCTAAGTTTTCCATTGCAGGAGTTTCCAGCGGTTGAAAGCCATACAATTCAAAAACATTTCTAATGATATTAAAAATATAATTCCGCTTACGAACGGTTTCCGGTCCGAAATCTCTTGTGCCTTGTGGTAAAGAAGGTTTAGTCATTTTTTATAAAATCATTTTGTCAAAAACTAAATGAGTTAATTGGAAATTTAATCTTGTTGTAATTTATTTGATCATTGAGTGTTGAATATTGTGTGTTGAATATTTCTCAATTATTTTTTCACTTACTTCATCCAGCATTTTAAAAACAGTGTGATACCCGGGTTCAGTTCCATAATAAGGATCGGGTACTTCCCTGTTTTTTTCAGGATACTGTTCATTCATGAGCAAATCAATTTTCGAAGGATCAAAATTTTTACCCGCAATTCTTTTAATTTCATCCAGCACATCTTCTGCCAACGCATATATTTTATCATAGCGTTCAAAATCATCGGCAATAAATCTTCTGGCCCGTTGTCTGCTGATATTAATACCATTCAACTCCGCCACTTTTTGTGATAAAGGATGAGGTGGCTCACCCGTATGATATTGATTGGTACCAGCACTTTCCACACTCCATTTCAATCCGGCTTTAAAAGCTTTGTCTTGCAAAATTCCTTCTGCAAGCGGGCTGCGACAAATATTACCCAGGCACACCATCAATATTTTCATCAGGCAAATGTAAGGTACAAGCCGCAAGCTGCAAGGAGCAAGCTTCCGGCACTAAGCAGATTATGAATGGTGGTTTATAATTTTAACTTAAAGTGTACAGCGTAACGATTGAAACAATTATGGAATTAAGAAGTAACCGTATCTCATTTCAAAACACACAGCCATGACAAACAAAGAAATTTTGGAAGCAAACCTGCTCGATATCATTTTTGAAAACCGTAACAAAGATTACGGTGCTTATGCGTTAAGAAATGAATATGACAGGCGATTATTAAAAGCATTGGGTATTGGTTTGGGATTGGTTTTATTTTTAATTCTGATAAACTTTATACGAATATCAAATGCCGATCCTATTGGAAACGATAATGATAAACCAAGCATTAGTATTTCTAATGTTGATTTAACACCAAAAAAAATTATTGAGCAAGAAAAACCTAAGCCAGTTGAAAAACCTAAGGTTAGACAAGTGGATTATCAGGCACCTAAAATAGTTCCTGATCCGCAGGTGAAAAATCCGTTACCAACAATTGATGATATAAAAAGTGCAGTTATTTCAAATACAAATTCTGATGGAATAGAAGATAATAAAGCTAAGCCAAAAGATTTAACGAATACAGGAACTGCAACTATAACTAGTGTTGAACCTGTAGTAGTTGAGCCGACTTTTAAAATTCGAGAACAAGCACCTGAATATCCTGGAGGTACTGCTGCTCTTATTGAGTTTATGCGCCGCAATCTGATTACACCCGATCAATTAGAAATTGGCGATAAAAAAATTGTAAAAGTAAAATTTGTTGTGGGAAAAGATGGAAGCATAACTGATATTACAATTCTCGAAAGCCCCGGTAAAGACTATGAAAAAGAAGTGAGCAGGGTAGTAAAGAAAATGCCCCGTTGGAAACCGGGAATTCAAAATGATATTACAGTTGCCGTATCCTATGTATTGCCTATAATTTTTATTGCGGTCGAAGACTAAGAACAGATTCTTTGATAAATAAGATGATGAGGGTTATTGAACTATCGGAATCAACCTTCCCATTTCCCAAAAGATGGTTGGATGGGGGAAGGTGTTTAAAAATAGAATTTAGGTAATTTTGTCGGCCAACAAAGTAAAAATATCTTAATTTGCTACCCTCAGAAAAAATAGAATATGTTCGAAGAATATGAAAAAAGAAAACGTAAGCAGGTGTCAGGTATGCGAAGCGTTATGGATTATGGAATGGGAATTTTAATTGTACTTGCAGGTGCATTTATTTTTTTCCGTGGATTTTTTAATTTGGAGCTAAACCGGAGTATTCCACCCGATGGAATTGAAAAGTTCTTTGCAGTTATTTGTTTTATTTATGGGGCATGGCGAATTTACCGTGGGTATAAGAAAAATTATTTTTAGCCATGAACAAAGTTGTACTTAAAATCGGTAATAGTTTTTTGATTGTATTTGTTTTGCTATTGATGGTTTCTTTAAGCAGTTGTACTTCATATGACGAACAGCGATCGACATTACCGGACAGAAGGGATAGTGGTATTATCAATGTAAGTTGCGATGAATCCTTTAAGCCTATTATAGATGAAATGGTGAAAGTGTATGAATCTCGCTGGCGGAAAACTAAAATTAATGTCATTTATAAACCCGAGGCAGATTGCCTGAATGATATTGAAAATGATAGTATCCGAATGGTTATCACCACAAGAAAGCTGAATGAATCTGAACAGAACCATCTCATTGATTCATTTAAGGTTAATCCGGATAGCAGAGTATTGGCGGTTGATGCGATTGCTGTAATTGTACATCCTGATAATCCTGATTCACTTTTTACTATGGAAGAGTTAAAACAAATACTCACGGGGAAATTTAAGAGAAATTTAATTCCGGTATTTGATGGCATCAAAGCAACCAGTACGGTTCGTTTTATCGTCGATTCTGTGTTAAGAAAAGATTCATTGACAAAAAATGCAGTGGCTGCCAGAACAAGTGAAGGAGTGATCGATTATATTGCCCAACAAAAGGATGCAATTGGCTTTATTGGTGTAAGTTGGATAGGAAACCGTGATGATAGTTTACATCTTAGTTTTTTGAAAAAAGTCAAAATTGCTCAATTGGAAAGCATAGACACAAAAGGCATATATATTAAACCGGTACAGGGAAATATTTATTTGCAGCGTTACCCATTGTTAAGAGATCTGGTATATATATTAAAAGAAAAACATCAGGGGCTTGGAAAAGGGTTTGCAAATTTTATGACGGATAATATAGGGCAATTGATTTTTCACAGAGCCTATTTAGTACCAGCGTGGAAAGATTTTTATATCCGGCCGATTGTGATATCTCGTGAATAAGTTCTTTTTGTAGAAAGTAATATCTTTAGAAAGTCGATATGAAAAATTAAAAAAACGAAACCTGGTATTAAGTTTGAAATTAATAGTTGATTAAAACGAAGAAGTTTATATTTACAATCCCTAAAAACGAGAAAGCAAATGAAGAAAACCATGCTTGCCTTACTTGCATCCCTATTTGTGATGACAATTGCTAAGGCACAAACAATACAGGAGGGTTTGAACCATCTGTATGCAGATAGAATGCAGAATGCAGTCAATGTATTTCAGAAATTACTTGCCGTAAATCCAAATAATATTGATGCCGTTTATTGGTTAGGTCAAACCTATTTTGATATGGATGATAACGGAAAGGCAAAAGAATTATATGAAAAAGCACTGCCTGCAAGTAATCAGGCTCCATTGTTATTGGTTGGCATGGGTCATTCTCTTTTGCTTGATAAAAAAATAGATGATGCCCGTCAAAAATTTGAAACGGCTATCACCATGAGTAAGGATAAAAAAGGAAAAGACAATGCAGACATTTTGAATGCAATTGGCCGTGCACATACAGATGCAAAAAATGGTGACTTTAAATATGCTGAACAGGTATTACAAAGCGCAGTTTTATTAAATCCAAAAAATCCAGATATCTTTTTAAATCTTGGTAATGCCATTCGTAAAGCAAGACCGGGTGAAGCAGGTAAAGATTCTTATGAAGCATTTAGAAATGCGTTGAGTTTGAATCCAAATTTTGCTTATGGGTATGTACGGATTGCAAAATTATTTGAAACACAGAAAAACTGGGATCTTGTTTTGGAGAATTTGAATAATGCTATACGGGTAGATCCAAATTTCAGTTTGGCTTATTACGAAATGTTCTATTATTATTTTGCCCGCAAAGATTTTCAAAATGCCGAACAATTTTTTGCAAAATATACTGCAAGCAGGCCCAACGAAAATCAGACAGAGGATAATTATTTGAATTCACAATTATGCTGGGCAAAAAAAGATTTTGATTGTGCAATATTAAAAGCTGAAAGTGTAAAAACAGCTATGGGAGATAAAGTAAAACCAAGAGTCTCGAAACAATTATCTTATTCTTATTTAGGGAAAGGAGATTTTTTGAATGCAAAGAAAAACGTTGATAATTTTTTTGACAAGGAAAAAGATGGGTTTGTGCCTGCAGATTATAAATTAAAAGCAGAAATTTATGCTGGTGCTGGAGTTCCCTGTGAGGAACTTTATGGCATTTATCTTACAGGTGCTTCTACCGATACAGTATTGCAGGATAAAATAGATTACTTAACTGATGCAGCCGATGATTTTAAAAAACGGAATTGCAAAAAACAAGAAGCAGATATGAGGTTGGTAATCTTTAAAACAAGAAGACAACCTAACCCCGGCACTTTGGTGAATATCGGAATACTATATACTCAGATAAATGAAATGCAAAAAGCAGATAGTTTGTTTGCAGCTTATACTGCATTAGTCCCCGATAGCATATTAGGTCATTATTGGAGAGGAAGGGTAAATGGTACGATTGATACAAGTTTAAAAGTAGAACCATTTGTTACGAATATGATTAATGGTTATTCAAAAGCTCTCGATATTGCCCTTACAGATTCAATCAGATTTAAATCGCTTGGTATTACTTCTGCGCTTTCGTTAATTGGTTATTACAATAATATAAAAAGTGATAAAGCAACTGCATTGGTTTATACATTGAAAGGTCTGGTACTTGACTCCTCAAATACGCAATTGAAAAGTATAAAAGAGTATTTGGAGAAACCACTTACACCGATAAAACAACCAGCTTCGCCAAAACAAAAAACACCAGTGAAAGCAACTGGTACAAAAACAACAGCAACAAAGCCAGTGGTTAAAAAGCCGGTAACTAAAAAACCAGGAACAGTAAAAGCAAAATCTAAAACAACAGCTGTTATTATTACAGATGTTGCCACCATATAAACTCGGTTTTCTTCGTTTTTAAAATGAAAGTCCTCTGTCTTATGATGGAGGACTTTTCTTTTTGGGGTCGTTTATTTTCAATTGGAGTAGATTAAATAAATCAAAAATCAATATTTAAAAGAAAGCAGATAAGCTATACAAGATTTTTTTGTACGTGTGTGCTGAAAGTCGAACAAGTGGTGTTGAGTATTTGTATTTTAAAAAATATGAATAAAAAATACCACAAACCTCAAAACCATTCCTTTGTTTTTCAGGTAAATTGATATTGCCACCTTATTTTTGCTCTGTTCAAGATTTTTCTATGTTTAAATTACTTCAAGCGGGATTGCCACTAAATGCAGATATAGATAATGCATCCAGTTATTTGCCGGTTGGCATTCAGATTTTCATCGCAGTTGGGCTAGTAGTATTCTTAACTTTTGTTACACATTGGCTGGGGCCCAAAAGAAAAACAAGCGATAAGTTAGAAAATTTTGCAAGTGGCATAACAAGTCATGGCGATGCACGCCAACCAATGGCTATTAAATATTTTTTGACAGCTATTTTATTTGTGTTGTTCGATGTGGAAGTAATTTTCTTTTATCCGTATGCTGTAAATTTTAAAGGGTTAGGATGGCCAGGCTTTTGGGCGGTATTGATGTTTGTAGGATTTTTTCTTTGCGGATTTTATTATATCCTGAAGAAAGGTGCGTTGAAGTGGGAAGATTAGAAGAATTTCAAATTTGGCAATTTAATATTGATGATTGAATACAATCGTAGCAACTCAGTTAGAATTAAATTTTAAATCTTCAATTTATAATTTTAAATAAAATGCGTCCTGTATCATATAATATTAATCACAAACCACTGGTAGCAGATATCAGTATGGGAGAAATGCCTGATGGTCAGCAGGGCGAAGGATTCTTTGCTACTAAACTGAATAATGTAATTGGGTTGGCAAGAAAAAATTCTATCTGGCCTTTGCCATTTGCTACATCATGTTGTGGTATAGAATTTATGGCAACCATGGGTTCGCATTATGATTTGGCAAGATTTGGTAGCGAACGGGTTGGTTTTTCTCCACGCCAATGTGATTTATTAATGGTGATGGGAACTATTGCAAAAAAAATGGGACCCGTTGTAAAACAGGTTTACCTGCAAATGGCTGAACCCCGTTGGGTAATAGCAGTTGGTGCATGTGCAAGCAGTGGTGGTATATTTGATACTTATAGTGTGTTGCAGGGAATTGATCAGGTAATACCAGTTGATGTTTATGTTCCGGGTTGCCCACCCCGTCCCGAAGCAATAATAGATGGTGTGCTGCGCATACAGGATTTAATTGGCAAAGAGAGTTTGAGAAGAAGGAATGGTGAAAAGTATAAATCGCTTTTAGAAAGTTACGGAATACAATAAAACAAATGGCGACCTGCCTGCCAGTAGGCAAGGTTGCAGATTTGCAATTGCGGAAATAAAATCTACAATCTGCAATCTAAAATCTTAAATCGAATGGGTTTAACAAACGAAATAATAAAACAAAGACTTATAGAAAAGTTTGGTGAGCAGGTAATCGGTTTTGAAGAATCCTATAACATGCTCACATTTGAAGCACCAAAAGAATTAAATCTGAAGGTGCTTAATTTTTTATATGATGATGAGCAATTGAAATTTCGATTTCTTACAGACTTATGTGCTGTTCACTATCCTGATAATGTTGGAAAAGAATTAGGGGTTGTTTATCATCTCCACAATCTGATTGATAATGTCCGTTTACGGTTAAAGGTGTTTACGGATATTAATACCCCGGATGTCTATACAGCTACTGGATTATTTTCTTCAGCCAACTGGATGGAGAGAGAGACTTATGATTTTTTTGGGGTAAATTTTGTTGGTCATCCGAATCTGAAAAGAATTTTGAATGTGGAAGAGATGGATTATTTCCCGATGCGGAAAGAATTTCCGTTGGAAGATCA
>JANPEU010000156.1:0-40051 GCA_031423175.1 Bacteroidota bacterium | reverse complement strand
GAATTAATAATAAAAATGAGTGTTCAAATAAATAAATACTTTTCACAAATCTCCAATTCGGGGGGTGGGGCTACTCTATTTGATAAGATCTGGGAAAAGCATATCGTCAAAAAAATTGATGATGGCCCATCTGTTTTATATATTGACCGGCATTTTATTCATGAAGTAACCAGCCCGCAGGCATTTACCGGATTAAATAATCGTGGTATTAAAGTTTTTCGACCACAACAAACAATTGCTACTGCCGACCATAATGTCCCTACACTCAATCAGCATTTACCAATCAAAGAAGAACTAAGCCGAAAACAAGTTGACGCATTAATTAAAAATTGCGCCGAACATGGTGTAGAATTATATGGCCTTGGACATCCGTTCCAGGGCATTGTTCATGTAATTGGGCCTGAGTTGGGAATTACTCAACCCGGAATGACGATTGTTTGCGGTGATAGTCATACTTCAACACATGGTGCATTTGGTGCAATAGCATTTGGTATCGGCACAAGTGAAGTGGAAATGGTTTTAACTACTCAATGTTTATTGCATGCCAAACCAAAGTTGATGCGGATAAATGTAGATGGTGAATTGAATAAAGGCGTAGTGAGCAAAGACATTGTACTTTATATACTTTCAAAAATTTCTGCAAGTGGTGCTACAGGCTATGCAGTTGAGTTTGCAGGATCTGCTATTCGCAGTTTATCTATGGAAGCAAGAATGACTATTTGCAATATGAGTATTGAGATGGGCGCAAGATGTGGTTTGATTGCACCTGATGAAACAACAATTAATTATATCAAAGGGAGAAAATTTGCTCCGCCGGTTGGCGGAAAAGCTTGGGATAAAGCAGTAGCAAATTGGAAAACATTATTCAGTGATGGCGATGCAAAATTTGATAACGAGATTTTCCTGAATGCAGAAGATATAGAGCCAATGATTACCTACGGCACTAATCCGGGGATGGGCATTAGTGTAAATGATACAATCCCAACTGCTGAAACGGTTAATGAAACGGATAAGAGTGGCCTTGCAAAATCATTGGCGTATATGGGCCTGAAAGAAGGTGCAGCCATCAAAGGACAAAAAGTAGATTATGTTTTTATCGGCAGCTGCACCAATTCAAGAATAGAAGACTTAAGAATGGTGGCATCTTTTGTAAAAGGAAAAAAGAAAGCCGATGATGTGGAAGTATGGATAGTGCCGGGAAGTAAACAGGTAGAAAAACAAGCAATAGAAGAAGGTATTGATAAAGTATTTGAAGAGGCAGGATTTATATTACGTCAGCCGGGTTGCAGTGCATGCCTTGGTATGAATGAAGATAAAATTCCCGCAGGTAAATATTGTATCAGCACCAGCAACAGAAATTTTGAAGGAAGACAGGGACAGGGAGCAAGAACATTATTGGCAAGTCCATTGACGGCAGCCGCTGCAGCCATAACCGGAAAAGTTTGTGATGTAAGGGAATTGATGCCCCCATCCCCTAAAGGGGAGAAAGAAAACTCTTTTGTTGGGGAGATAATAAATGGAAATTGAACATTGAATATTGAACATTTTTAATAATGAGTAAAAGTATAAATATAGTTCGCTCTACCTGTGTCCCACTTAATATAGAAAACGTGGACACTGACCAGATTATTCCTGCACGTTTTTTAAAGGCAACAAGCAGGGATGGTTTTGGTAAAAATTTATTCCGCGACTGGAGATATATTAATGATGATGAAAACCAGCCGAAGCAGGATTTTCCTTTAAACGACAAAACGTATAGCGGTAGAATTTTAGTAGCGGGTAAAAACTTTGGTTGCGGTTCTTCAAGAGAGCATGCAGCATGGGCTATTAAAGATGCAGGATTTGATGTAGTGGTGAGCAGCTTCTTCGCTGATATTTTTAAAAACAATTCACTCAATAATTTTTTATTGCCGGTTACAGTCAGCGAAAGTTTCTCACAAAAACTATTTGAAGCTGTTGAAAAAAATCCTGCAACTGAAGTTGAGGTAAATTTAGAAAAACAAACAATCAGCGTTGATGGGCAATCAGAATCGTTTGACATAAACAGTTATAAAAAAACCTGCCTGTTGAATGGTTATGATGACATTGATTATTTACTTAATAGCAAAGAAGAAATTATTCAATTCGAAAACAGTTTAGCATAAATCCTTATGAAAAAGAAAATAGCAATATTAAATGGTGATGGTATCGGTCCTGAAGTAACAAGACAGTCAATAAATATATTGAATGCAGTAGCTGAAAGGTTTGGGCATTCATTTGAATATACCGAAGCTTTAATTGGTGCAGATGCAATTGATAAAACCGGAACAGCTTTACCAACAGAAACCATTGATATATGTCTTGACAGTGATGCAGTATTATTCGGTGCAGTTGGTCACCCGAAATATGATAATGACCCGAACGCAAAAGTAAGACCTGAGCAGGGAATACTGGGAATCAGGAAAGCATTGCAACTGTTTGCAAATATCCGCCCGGTTACTACATATAAAACATTGTATCACCTCTCTCCTGTCAAATCAAAAAATTTAGAAGGCGTTGATTTTATCATCTTTCGTGAACTGACCGGTGGAATTTATTTTGGTAAAAAACAAACTGCTGAAGATGGCAGCTCTGCCAGTGATGAATGCTTTTATACAAAAGAAGAGATTGAAAGAATTTCGCACCAGGCTTTTCAATATGCGCAGAAGAGAAGAAAGAAACTGACGCTGGTTGATAAAGCGAATGTGCTGGACACATCACGTCTTTGGAGAAAATGTGTACAGCAAATAGCTACTCAATATACTGATGTGAAAGTTGATTATATGTTTGTTGATAATGCAGCGATGCAAATTCTCATTAATCCAAAACAGTTTGATGTAATACTTACTGAAAATATGTTTGGCGATATCATCAGCGATGAAGCAAGTGTGCTGGCAGGTTCCTTAGGATTGCTTCCTTCTGCATCTGTTGGAAATAAAACAGCTTTGTTTGAACCGATTCATGGTTCGTATCCGCAGGCTGCCGGTAAAGATATTGCCAACCCGCTTGGCTCTATTCTTTCATCTGCCATGATGCTTGACCATTTGGGAATGAAGGAAGAAGCGGCGCTAATCCGCGAAGCAGTTGAGTGGACCCTCGAAAATAATTTCGTAACTAAAGATATTGACCCGGTTAATTTTTATTTCACTTCTACCATTGGCGAGCTGTTGTGTGATTATGTAAGTGGAAAGATTCCGGGTTCAATTAAGAAAGAGAATATTGAGTTGAGAAAGTCGACGATAATATAAACGGCCTCCCCAAACCCCTCCGAAGGAGGGGCTTCGCTGCACACAAGACCAGCTTATTTGAAGAGTATTATTTAATAGGACATTTTAAATAAGCGGGGGTTGTGAGTAGGTGGCCTTCCCTTTGGGGAGGTCGGGATGAGCTTCAGTTCTTGTTTTTTTAAAACGGCGGGTGTATATTTACAAAACATACATCCTCATGTTGAAGAGTAAAATAAATAATGTCATCAGTGTTTCTGCCTCAATAATTATTGTGGTTGTCATTATTATTACTTCAGCAGGAGGCAGTGCATGATAATAAACTAAAAACTAATTATACAGCAACCCGCCTCCAAAAAGGCGGGTTGCTTTTTGCCCCCATCCCCTGAAGGGGAGTAAGGCAACATTAAAAAAGTAAATAACCTTCTAAAATTGGAAAACATCAAAACACCCCTTTAGGGGATGGGGGCAAAAATTATGGCATCATACTATAATAACGAAACGATTATCTATTCTAACGGTGAGTTTGTAAAAGCTGCCGAAGCAAAAATGGATTTGTATAGCCAGAGCCTGCACTATGGTTACAGCGTGTTTGAAGGAATCCGTTCTTACAAAACAGTAAATGGCGAAACAAAAATCTTTAAAGAGGTTGAACATTTTGAAAGGCTGAAGAATTCTGCTGCTGCTTTGAATATGCCTTATCAATGGGCGACTGAGGAATTGATTGATGCTACTTATGAAGTATTGAAGCAAAATAATCTTGGAGATGCTTATATCCGCCCGGTGGTATATGCACCGGCAAATATGAAGTTTGATGTGAATGAAAAATCATTCATTGTTATTGAAGCATGGGAAATGCAGCCGTTCCTTGGTGAAAAATTATTGAGAGTAATGACTTCATCGTTTCAGCGTCCAAATCCGAAAGGATTTAAGATTCATGCAAAAGCTGCGGGTCATTATGTAAATTCCCTGCTTGCCAGTCATGAAGCAAAAGCAAATGGGTTTGATGAAGCATTACTGCTGGATATGCATGATTATGTAGCTGAAGCACCGGGAGCAAATTTATTTTATGAGAAAGATGGTAAATTATTTACGCCTGCTTTGGGAAGTATTTTACCCGGCATTACAAGAGCTACTGTTTTAGAAATATGCAATGAACTGAACATTGAAGTGGAAGAAAAGTTTTTTACGATTGATGAATTGAAACAAGCGGATGCTGCTTTCTTCTGCGGTACTGCGGCTGAAGTGATTGGATTTGAAAGTTTGGATGAATATAAATTCCCGTTGAATTGGAATGATAGCGTATCAAGAAAAATTCAATTGGCATATAAAGACAGAGTGGCCTCCCCAAACCCCTCCAAAGGAGGGGCTTTAGCAGCCACACATAGCCAGCTTGTCGGAGAGATTGATTGAATAGTAACTGTTTGATATATGCTGAATGGAGAACAATAAGTACAAGTGAGTGACACAACAAAAGTTTAATAGTAGTACAAAAGCTAAGTACATAATTAAAGAAATAAATTGAATGAGTGATAATACCAATATAAAAGACTCTTCGCAGAACCCCCCTTCGGGGGGCAGGGGGGCTTTGAATAAATATTCAAAGGTTTTAACGCAGGATGAAACACAACCTGCGGCACAAGCGATGTTGTATGGCATCGGGCTTACGGAAGATGATTTGAAAAAAGCACAGGTTGGTATTTGCAGTATGGGTTATGATGGTAATACCTGCAATATGCACCTGAATGATTTGGCAAAAGTGGTAAAGCAGGGCGTGTGGGATAATAATTTAGTTGGTTTGATTTTTAATACGATTGGCATCAGCGATGGAATAAGTAATGGAACGGATGGAATGCGGTATAGTTTGGTGAGCCGCGATTTGATTGCAGATTCTATTGAAGCGGTGATGGGCGGGTTTTATTATGATGGATTGATTGCTATTCCGGGTTGTGATAAAAATATGCCGGGCTCTATTATGGCGATGGGAAGATTGAACCGTCCTGCAATTATGTTGTATGGCGGAACGATTGCACCCGGTCATTATAAAGGACAGGATTTAAATATCATTTCTGCATTTGAAGCATTGGGGCAAAAGATTGCAGGCACTTTGAATGCAGAAGATTTTAAACAAATAGTTCAGCACTCATGTCCGGGTGCAGGCGCATGTGGTGGTATGTACACTGCCAATACAATGGCATGTGCAATTGAAGCGATGGGAATGAGTTTGCCTTTCTCATCATCCAATCCTGCGCTGAGTGAAGAAAAGAAAAAAGAATGCCTGGATGCAGGTAAAGCGATAAGATTATTACTCGAAAAAAATATTCGCCCTTCTGATATCATGACACGCAAAGCATTTGAAAATGCAATTACCATGATTATGATTTTGGGAGGAAGCACTAATGCTGTTTTGCATCTGATTGCAATGGCTAAAAGTGTAAATATAAAAATAACACAGGACGATTTTCAAACGATTAGTGAAAAGGTTCCTGTGCTGGCTGATTTCAAACCCTCTGGAAAATATCTTATGCAGCAGCTTCATGAACATGGCGGACTGCCATCGGTAATGAAGTATTTACTTGCCAAAGGATTGTTGCATGGCGATTGTTTGACAGTAACCGGTAAAACGGTAGCAGAAAATTTAGCAGGTGTTCCGGACTTGGATTTCGAGGCTCAGAAAATTATTTATCCGCTGGAACAACCGTTGAAAAAAACGGGACACCTGCAAATTCTGTATGGCAATCTTGCTGAGAAAGGAAGTGTTGCAAAAATTTCCGGTAAAGAAGGAGAAAAATTTGTGGGCCCTGCAAGAGTATTTGATGGTGAACAAAAATTAATTGCAGGAATAAAAAGCGGATTGATAAAAGCAGGTGATGTGGTGGTGATAAAAAATGAAGGGCCGAAAGGTGCACCGGGTATGCCGGAGATGCTGAAACCAACTTCTGCAATCAGTGGTGCTGGTTTAGGAAAGAGTGTTGCATTGATAACAGATGGAAGATTCAGTGGTGGTACACACGGTTTTGTTGTCGGACATATTACACCCGAAGCACATGAAGGTGGATTGATTGGATTTGTGCATGATGATGATGTCATTGAAATTGATATAAACAAAAACACTATCAATTTAAAAGTAAGTGATGAAGAAATTGCTAAGAGAAAAGCAAACTGGAAACAACCGCCATTGAAAGTGAGCAGAGGTGTATTGTATAAATATGCAATGTGTGTGAAAGATGCGAGTGAAGGGTGTGTAACGGATGAGTGATAATTAATAATTAAAAATTAAGAATTAATAATTGAGAGTTGAAAATTGACCATTGAAATTTGAACATTTAAAAAGTGAAACATGGAAACACTTGAAGTATTAAAAGAAAAAACTGCAACAAAGAAAGTTGAATCGATAAGTGGTAGCGAAGCAGTCCTTCGTGCTTTCATTGCCGAAGGTGTTGACATCATTTTTGGTTATCCCGGTGGCGCTATCATGCCCATATATGATGCGTTGTATGATTATCATGACAGGCTGAAACATATTTTAGTTCGTCATGAACAGGGAGCCATACATGCAGCGCAGGGTTTTGCAAGAGTAAGCGGAAGAACCGGCGTTGTGTTTGCTACGAGTGGCCCCGGTGCAACTAATCTTGTTACAGGATTAGCTGATGCAATGATTGACTCCACTCCTGTTGTATGTATTACCGGACAAGTATTTGCTCATTTACTTGGAACAGATGCATTCCAGGAGACTGATGTTATAAATATTACTACACCGGTTACTAAATGGAATTACCAGGTTACTGATGCAAAAGAAATTCCTTCAGTATTGGCAAAAGCATTTTATATAGCTGGCAGCGGCAGACCCGGGCCTGTGCTGATTGATATTACAAAAAATGCACAACTGCAATTATTCGATTATGATGGTTATAAAAAATGTGACCATATCAGAAGTTATCGCCCCAAGCCAATAGTACGTAAAGACTATATTGAGCAGGCAGCCAAACTAATCAATGAAGCAGAAAGACCATTTGTAATTTTTGGACAGGGTGTAATTCTTGGTAAAGCTGAAAAAGAATTTATCAAATTTATTGAGAAAGCTGGTATTCCTGCGGCATGGACGATTCTTGGAATGAGCGCAATACCTACCAATCATCCGCTTGCTGTCGGTATGCTGGGTATGCATGGAAATTATGGTCCAAATCTTTTAACCAATGAATGTGATGTATTGATTGCAATCGGTATGCGTTTCGATGACCGTGTAACAGGAAGGTTGGATAAATATGCAAAGCAGGCAAAAGTTATTCATTTAGATATTGACCCATCTGAAATAGATAAGAATGTAAAAACAACGGTACCTGTATGGGGTGATTGTAAAGAAACATTGCCAATACTTACAGAACTGGTACAACAAAAAGTTTATCCGCAATGGTTACAGAAATTTACTGACTGCATGAAGAAGGAGGAAGAAAAATGTATCAAAGCGGAAATGAATCCCGATACAGAAATTCTTACGATGGGTGAGATAATTACAGCCATCAACGAATTAACAAAAGGTGAAGCAGTGATTGTAACGGATGTGGGACAGCACCAGATGGTAGCCTGCCGTTATGCAAAGTACAATAAAAGTAAAAGTAATATCACCAGTGGCGGATTGGGTACAATGGGTTTTGCATTGCCTGCTGCTATCGGAGCAAAATATGGAGCACAGGACAGAACGGTTATTGCAATCATTGGTGATGGTGGTATTCAAATGACGATACAGGAACTCGGTACTATCATGCAATTCAAACCCGAAGTAAAAATTATTATTTTAAATAATAAATTTTTGGGAATGGTTCGCCAGTGGCAGGAGTTATTTCATCAGAACCGCTATTCATTTGTAAATATTGAAAGTCCGGATTTTGTAATGGTGGCAAAAGGCTATGGCATCGAAGGAAAAAGTATTTCAAAAAGAGAAGATGTAAAAAATACTTTGAAAGAAATGCTGAATCATAAAGGAAGTTATTTACTGGAAGTGATGGTAGGGAAAGAGAACAATGTATTTCCGATGGTACCACAGGGACGTGGTGTGGCTGAAGTTGTATTAAGTAAAGAAGAAATCTAAATACCCCGACAGCGGTCGAAGACCCTGTCGGCGGTTAAAAGAAAAACTAAAATGATAACTGAAATAGCTCTTTTAAAAATTAGACCGGGACAATCCGAAGCATTCGAAGAAGCTTTTGCAAATGCCCAGCCTATAATTGAATCAGCGAATGGATATATACAACACGAATTACAACAGTGCCTTGAAGAAGTTGACAAATACATGCTGGTTGTTAGATGGAAAACAATTGAAGACCACACAATAGGATTCAGGAAAAGTGAAGGCTATAAAGAATGGAAAAAATTATTACATCATTTTTATGACCCGTTCCCGGTTGTTGAACATTATAAACGAATTTTTTAAATTTTTTTATGAATAAACAGGAATATACAATAACGGTTTATACAGAAAACCAAATCGGTTTGCTGAACCGTATCGCCATTATCTTTTCAAGAAGAAAGATAAATGTGGAGAGTTTAAATACTTCACCTTCAGAAGTGGATAGTGTGCATCGTTTCACTATCGTCATTAACGAAACAGAAGATGTGGTACGTAAACTATGCCGACAGATTGAAAAACAGGTAGAAGTATTAAAAGCTTATTATAATACCAATGAAGAAATCATCTGGCAGGAACTGGCTTTATATAAAGTACCAACTGAAATCATCGCTGAAGAAGTAAAAGTGGAACGATTACTCAGCCAGTTTGGTGCAAAGGCTGTAGTAATAAGAAAAGATTATACAGTCTTTGAAGTAAGCGGCCAGCGGGAAGAAACGGATGCTTTCATTAAAGTATTAGAACCTTACGGATTAATTGAGTTCGTTCGCAGTGCAAGAGTGGCAATTATAAAAAACAGTGATGGTTTCCACAAAAAATTAAAATCATTTGAATACAAAGAGCCGGGTGAGAATGTGATAGAGAATGAATTTTTAGATAAGAACCAGGAAGTGTTTAGTATGTGAGTGCTGCCTCATCCCGACCTTCTCCTGACGGAGAAGGCCATCAACACACCGCCCTTGCTTAATCAAACTTGTTGATTGTAGTCGGTGCGATTGATAAATGATGAGTAGAGATATGAAGAAGATGTGGTAGAACAAAAAGATGATTAAAGATTTACAGAACCGCTCCTTCTCCAACAGGAGAAGGAGATGGAGGATGAGGCGGGAAAGCAGAATACTGAACTAAAAGTACAAGAGTGCGACGCAACAAAAGCTAAATAGAACTTCAAAAGTTGGTAACATAAAAATTAAAAAACTTAAAACAAATAAAAATGGCAAATTATTTCAACTCGCTACCGCTCCGTGAGCAATTAAATCAATTAGGTGTTTGTGAATTTATGAACCGCAGCGAATTTGCTGATGGTGTAAATGTGTTGAAGGGAAAAAAGATTGTAATTGTAGGTTGTGGTGCTCAGGGTTTAAACCAGGGTTTGAATATGAGAGATTCCGGTCTTGATATTGCTTATGCATTGCGCAAAGAAGCAATTGTTGAAAAAAGAGCATCATGGAAAAATGCGACGGATAACGGATTTACAGTTGGCACGTATGAAGAATTAGTTCCTTCAGCAGATCTGGTATTGAACCTGACACCAGACAAACAGCATACTTCAGTTATCAAAGCAATTATGCCTTTGATGAAAAAAGGTGCAACACTTTCTTATTCTCATGGATTTAATATTGTGGAAGAAGGAACACAAATTAGAAAAGACATTACTGTAATAATGGTAGCACCAAAATGCCCTGGCACAGAAGTAAGAGAAGAATATAAAAGAGGATTTGGGGTACCTACACTAATAGCAGTGCATCCTGAGAATGATCCTGAAGGAAAAGGATTGATACAAGCGAAAGCATATGCAGTTGCAACTGGTGGACACAGAGCTGGTGTTTTACGTTCGTCATTTGTAGCAGAAGTAAAAAGTGACTTGATGGGTGAACAAACTATTTTATGTGGTGTGTTGCAAACAGGTTCTATTTTGTCTTTTGATAAAATGATTGAAAAAGGAATTGATGCATCCTATGCAGCAAAATTAATTCAGTACGGATGGGAAGTAATAACTGAAGCTTTGAAGCAGGGTGGTGTATCTGCTATGATGGACCGGTTAAGCAATCCTGCAAAACTAAAAGCATTTGAATTATCGACTGAGTTGAAAAATATTTTGCGACCACTCTTTCAAAAACACCAGGATGATATTATGAGTGGATCGTTTTCTTCAAAGATGATGGAAGACTGGGCAAATGATGATAAAAATTTACTGACATGGCGCAAAGCACTCGGTGAAACAGCTTTTGAAAAAACAACAGTAACTGCTGCACCGATTGCTGAACAGGAATTTTTTGACAATGGTTTATTGATGGTAGCTTTTGTAAGAGCAGGTGTAGAACTCGCTTTTGAAACAATGGTGCAAGCAGGTATTAAAGATGAAAGTGCTTACTACGAGTCGCTCCACGAAACGCCACTAATTGCCAATACGATTGCCCGTAAAAAATTATACGAAATGAACCGTGTAATTTCTGATACAGCAGAATATGGTTGTTATTTATTTGACCATGCTGCGAAGCCATTGCTGAAAGAGTTTATGCATACAATCGATAAAGATGTGATTGGTACCAATTTTAACAACGGTAAAGACAACGGCGTTGATAATCGTGAAATCATTGAGATAAATAAAATCATCCGTAATCATCCGGTAGAAAAAGTGGGTGCTGTGCTGAGAGCCGCAATGACAGAAATGAAATCAATCAGCTCTGTTGCTAAAGACAGCAAGCCTGCAAAAAAAGTAAAAGAATTAGAACCTGCATAAATATATCCCACAAAGACACAAGGCCACTAAACCGCTTTGTGTTCTTTGTGACTTTGTGGGAAACCAGATAAAATGAATACGACAACAGACAAAATATCACTGGATTTTACAGCAGCCGCTTTACGATTGAAAAAAATTGTAAACAGGACTCCCCTGCAATTCAGTCACAGCCTTTCAAAAAAATATCAATGCAATATTTATTTGAAAAGAGAAGATTTGCAGGTAGTAAGAAGCTATAAACTGCGTGGTGCGTATAATATGATGAGCAGTTTGCCAATAGAACAATTACAGAAAGGTGTTGTTTGTGCCAGTGCTGGTAATCATGCGCAGGGTTTTGCATATAGCTGTAAGAAACTGAATACAAAAGGTGTGGTCTTTATGCCTGTGATTACGCCGAATCAAAAAATCAAGCAGACTAAAATGTTTGGCGAGAATTTTATTGAGATAAAACTAGTAGGTGATACGTTTGATGATTGTGCAGTAGCTGCTAAAAAATATACAGAAGAAAATGCCATGACCTTTATACCTCCTTTTGATGATTTTAAAATTATCGAAGGACAGGGAACGGTGGCTGTTGAAATATTAGAAGACTTCTCCCCCCCTTCAGGTGGAGTTAGAGGGGGTATTGATTTTCTTTTTGTGCCCATTGGTGGTGGAGGTTTAAGTGCCGGTGTTGGTTCATATTTTAAAACCTATTCACCAAAAACAAAAATCATCGGATTGGAACCAGAAGGTGCGCCGGCGATGTATGAAGCTTTGAAGAATGGTTATCCTGTTACTTTAGAAAGTATTGATCGTTTTGTAGATGGTGCTGCAGTAAAAAGAGTCGGCGATATCACTTTCTCAATTTGCAAAGAAGTACTGGATGATATTCACCTGGTGCCTGAAGGAAAAGTTTGTTCAACTATCTTGAAATTATATAATGAAGATGCAATTGTAGTTGAACCAGCCGGCGCATTGTCAATTGCAGTGTTAGATGATTATGCCGATGATATAAAAGGAAAGAATATTGTTTGCATTGTTAGCGGTAGCAACAATGATATTGACCGGATGCAGGAGATAAAAGAAAGAAGTCTGCAATACGAAGGGCTCAAACATTATTTCCTTATCAATTTTGCGCAACGCCCCGGTGCATTAAAAGAATTTGTAAATAATGTGCTTGGTCCTACCGATGATATTACCCGTTTTGAATACATGCAGAAGAATAATAAAGAAGCAGGGCCTGCATTAGTAGGTGTGGAATTGCAGAGCAGAGAAGATTATGAAGCATTATTAAACAACCTAACCAAATATCATATTGGTTATACTGAATTGAGCAAGGATAATACGTTGTTTAGTTATCTTGTATAGTACTCTTATTGAATATTTACATATTTACACCAAGCTGTTTTTTTAGCAGAATAATTAATCAACCCCACAATACTTCCCTGCCAGAACCCCCCTGAGAAATGATTTTTTCCAGTTCTCATTATTTTTTTTTATTGATAACAGCACCAACACCAGATGTAATTCCACCAAACCCAAGATTGTAGATTAACCCCTTACGTTCCCGAAGCTGAGAGAATAATAGCACCGGGAAGAAGAATATTAAGAAAAGAAATTTCATCTCCCGTATTTTAATCTAAAGTTGAATATCCTTTACTTCCATTTTCAACGATAATGGCACATTTAAATTATGATAGTTGTCATAAACTAACTCTTGGAAATACTGAAAACGGGATATCTCAAATCGAAAAAGAGCTGAACTGTAATGTCACTTATTCATTTATTTTTAAAATTCAGGAATTACCGGAAAGCACTTATCCCGGAGTTGAGATATTTCCATTGTCAGATTCATCAGGTGCCGGTAGCATATTTAATTCTTTTTTTCTCAACGGATACCAGGTAAAAAAAGTAAGTGACCGCCAGAGCCATTCAATCGGTCCGTAATTAAAATATTTCAACCACCATCTGCAAAGAAATAACTGTATTATAAACACCGGTATTACCAGTAGCATATTAATTCCGGGAGATATTTTAAGAAACAGGTTAAAGCCAAAATTGTAAAATAATAAGAGCCCGAATAAAGTCTGCGACACATAAACAGTTAAAGCCATCTTGCCAACCGGCGCAAATGGATAAAATATTTTTTGCCAGCGGATACGATACATCAGCATTGTTAAGCCGGCAAGATAAAAAATGGTAAGACTCGAATTAGCTGTATCAAAAAGGAAGCTGAATAATATATTTATATACTTGTTGGTCTCAAGGCCTAACTGCAGTGTTGAATTGGCAATAAAAATTCCAACCATAAAAAGAATTATTCCCAATGAAACCCATCCGCTGATTTTACAAATTCGTTTGATAAATGATTTTGCCTCTGCGGGATTTTCAAACCATTTTTTTCGACCCACATACATGCCGAGCATAAAAAACCCTAGTGTGATATAAATACGTCCGCTTCCAAATTGAAACCCGAATTTCGAATTCAATGCCTTCCAGTTATCGATTAACATAGCCTTTACGGATCCACTTTTTATAATATCGTAGTAACGTTGTGCTTCATCATCTGCAGGTGGTGCAGTTAGAGCAGTTGCTACAGATTTTTGTTCAAAAAGATGAACAATTTCTATAATCCGAACCGGTGCATTTAAAATAAGTAAAAAAGCAATGATGAGCAACAAGCGGTTACTGATATTTTTTATCATTAACAAAATAAAACCAAGCGGCACATAGATAGACAAAATATCTCCACGCCATATAGCATGATGGATAAGACCAATAACACCCAGTATGATTAAACGCCACAGATACCTTACTACAAAACCTTCATTTCTCTTTTTCAGGCTATCCATTTGCAGATAAAAACTCAGCCCGAACAGAAATGAAAAAAATGTAAAAAATTTTCCGGAGATCAGAACGCCGTTTATAATTGAAGCAATATTACTTCCTGCATCATTAAACTTCGTATATACTTCCTGGGGAAGTCCGGCACCTGAATACCAATAAATAAAGTGAGAAAATAAAATTCCCAACAGGGCAAAACCACGGAGAGCATCTACCGGAATGATTCGTTGCCGAGTTATAATTGAAGAGTGCATTGGTTTTTGGGCAAGGTAATTTTATTATTAATAATTCCTCCTACACCTCTGATAAGGCTGTCTTAAACGATATAGAACGATTCATTTGAAAAACAGTTACATTAATCAAACAGGAAATATATAATTAAACTTGCTAATTGTCTTATTCTTTTCTGATCAAACAAGCTGCAACAAGAAAACTTTCTTTTTCGATTGCACGAAATAATATTAAATTTGACTAAGCCCATTTCAACCATTAACAGGCAAATAGAAAACCATGAACCGCCTCATTAAATACATATTCATTACCGCTTTATTTTTTCCATCGTGTAAGAAACATACTCAGATTAATGCGAATGATGATCCACGAGGTTATGCCGATTCACAGGTGGTTGGAACATGGAAAATTACAGCAGTCGTTTCCGATATACTCTGGGACTGGGATGGCAATGGAATTCCTGAAAAAAATATTTACAACACATGGACTGCCTGTCAGAAAGAAAACCTCTACAATTTTATTAGTGATTTTACAGCCACAATTAAATTAAATTGCTCTGTTAGCGAAGCCGGCACATGGCAAGTCATCGATACTAAATATCTTGAATACGCTGCTATCTCCGTAGGTCTTGAATCTGAAAAATTTATTTCAATGACCAATGTTGAGTTCAAAACGACAAAGGACTATACACTTTCCAATGGTCAACCTGCAACTATTACTAAGACATGGTCCAGGCAATAACCCCTTTTTTAATTATATTTATTATCAACCTTGCCCAATCAGCTGCTACAAAAAGAAAAATGTCAAGTTAAAAAAAATAATAAGATCGAAGGATGAATTGATTAAAATATAATAAGTAAACAACCTTTTTCATGTATGAACATAATGAAATAACTGTCATAATACTTTCCGGAGGAAATAGTTCCCGCATGATGGAGGAAAAGGGTCTTGTTTCTTTTAGGAAAAAAACACTGATCGGACATGTCATTGATTCAGTGAAAAAAAAAACTGGCAACATCCTCATCATAACCGGAAATACGGCTTATCGGCAATTTGGATATCCATGTTATGAAGATATAAAGTTTATTGATGAAGTAAACCCTGGCTTACTCAGCAGCACATTTCATTTTCCCGAGAACATGCTAAACAATATTACATCCAGCATCAGCGACTCCGAAGCCATGTGTCCGGAATATAAAGTGGTAGCATGTACTATACGGAAGAGCAAGGGGAAGTAAAAATTAAATAAACAGGATTAGCAGAAAATTGCAAGACTACAAAATATTTTTATATAAATGTTTCAAATTTAAACCCCATATTGATTAAAAAGAACTTTAATGCTTCAGATTACTGAACTTTCTATTACAATTTTTTATACCCGGAATGATCAAGTGAAAAAATATATTACATTGCTTTGCCGAATCCATTTACGAAACAAAATACAACCAACAATTTTATATGAAAAAATCCAAACCAAACAATTGTACAAACAGTATAAATAAAATTTTACTTCTTGTACTTTTGATATTTTCGAATAGTGAAATCATATTGGCACAGGAGAAAAATGAAATTGATGAGAAGAGAAAAACAATTACAAAGATCAACGACACGCTGATAAAACTTGCCGATCACGTCTATGCAATTATCAGTGATGGAGAAGCAGGCAATATTGCAGTTTATGAAAATCCGGATGGTTTAGTTCTGGTAGATGACCAATGGGTTGAACTATCTCCGAAAATTAAAAAATTGCTTGCAGGCATAAGTAATAAACCGGTAAAATATGTCTTGAATACCCATTTTCATTACGACCACTCCGATGGCAACAAAGTATTCGGAAAAGAAGGAGCAGTTATTATATCACATGAAAATATCCGCAAAAGACTGGAACAGGACCAGGTACTTTCTTTGACTAATCTGGTTCAGAAAGCATACCCGTATGAAGCATTACCCTTTATTACTTTCAGTGATTCACTTACCTTAAATGAACCGAATGAAAAAATAAAAATCTTTCATGTTAAAAATGCACACACCGATGGTGATTCATTTATTGAATTCATGAATGCAAATGTGATTCATACCGGCGATGTTTTTGTTACCTATGGTTTTCCATTCATAGACGACAGAAATGGTGGCAGTATTTATGGAATGATTGATGCAATGGATATGCTGATCAGTTATATCAATGATGCTACCATGATTATTCCGGGGCATGGCCCCATATGTTATAAAAAAGATATTATCGCTTACAGAGAGATGCTTGCAACAGTAGAAGCCCGGATTAAAGACGGAATAATGAAAAATCTTTCCGTACAAGAAATAGAAAAACTAAATCCAATAAAAGGTTTTACGATGTTGCTGGATATATTTTTTACCACTGATCAGATATATAATATGGTAAAAATGAAAAAATAAACGTAAATAAATTAATTATCTCAGGATGCAAATCCACGCATCGCTCATCTTTTTTGCCTTTTTTGATAAATAACTAAATGCAACACTCCATTGTTAGAATGCTGTATAACCTGGCGGGTGGCGTTCCTTCAAATCGAAAATGAACAAATATTCAATGCAAAAAATTACTGCTGTTGTAAAAACATTTATATGATAATAATCAGGTAATGCCTGCCATTATTATTCCCGTTTATTACAATTCCCTGTCAGACGGAAAACTTTATATTTGAGCAAAATAAAATTTATGAAAAAATCTATTTTTTTAATCATGCTACTTGCAGGAATTTTTGAATTGAATGCACAACCTGTCAAAACAAAAACTCAGCCTGTAGGCATTTTAAAAACAACAATAGATTCTGTAAGTTATGTACTGGGAGAAGTTGCTGCTTTTAATCTTCTCCAACAAGGTTTAGGAGATATTAAGATCAGCACTACACCATTTATGAAAGCTATAAATGATATTCTTGGAAAAAAGAATACATTATTAAATGATGTTACCGCTAATGCAGTGCTGAATAATTATATGACCAGGCTGAAAACAGAAAAAGCAAAGCCTGAAATCGAGAAAGGAAAAAAGTTTTTAGCGGCAAATAAATTAAAGCCAGGAATAAAAATAACTGCTTCCGGTTTGCAATATGAAGTGATCAAAGAAGGAGCAGGTATAAAACCAACTATTGTTGACACATTTGTATGTAATTACCGGGGAACACTCCTCAACGGAACTGAGTTCGACGCTTCAGCAAATCGGGGTACACCACTTATAATGCCGCTAACAATGGTCGTTCCCGGATGGACAGAAGGCCTGCAGCTGATGTCAGTAGGTTCTAAATATAAATTTTATATTCCTTATAATCTTGGCTATGGCGTTGAAGGCAATGGTGCAAAAATCCCCGGCGGATCCATGCTGATATTTGATTTAGAACTGCTTGATGTCAAAATAAAGAAATAAGTTTTTACAGAAAAAAACTTTATACAATGTGGGAAGAAAACACCATTCCTATATTTATAGCATTAAGTTTTACACCTCTTTTATTGTTTTCATCCACTGCACTTGTCATCATTTTGATTGTATCATTCAGTTGAGAAGAGACATAATTAAAAAACTACGGGAACCCAGGCTTCATATTTACGTGAACTAAACAGGAGAGAAATGTTTACTTCATTGCAGAAATGCAAGCAGACTAAACACAAGCTAAAACCTCATATTATTTTTTAACTACTGAAAGCACAACAATGGCGTGACATTTTCATGAAGAGTTTACCAACAACAAAAAAAATACCTACTTGGGACAATCCAGTTTTACAGCGTATTTGCTCCAGTTATCATAACAATCAATCCGTATTGCCGTATTACCATTTAGTGAAATCCAGCTCAATTTAATAAAGACAATATCCTTTTTAGGAAGTTTTAATTCATAATAATAATAGCCAGAAAATGTTTTTTCATCACAACTTTTTAGGAGTTTCGATTTAAAAAATTTTTTGTCCAACACACTATCAATTGTAAACTTTGGTTGTAGCTCGCTGCTGGGCGAACTGATAATGCTGAATGAAGTATATCCCATCCTTGGTCCTTTCAGCATAATATTCCATTTGACTGGTTGAGCAGCCTGCATAAAACTTTTACCTTTTATCGTAAGATCGGCTGTCCCTGTTCTGTAAAAATTGATGCTGGTGTCATCACTCATTATTACCCGGTCTTCTTTCCATTTCACCGGAAATTTTTTGGGTACACCAACAGCCCAATCACCTACGTTTTCATATCCAGTGCTGTCTAAGAAAAATTTTTTCAGCAGGTTATACAATTCTGTCTTTGTAGATTGTGCCGTAACAAATGTGCTGCTGCAACATAACAGCAGGTACAATAATAATTTCTTCATATACCTAAATGTAAAATTTAATCATGAATCTGTAAACTTATTTTGACATCTCCTC
This sequence comes from Bacteroidota bacterium, assembly GCA_031423175.1. GTDB lineage: Bacteria > Bacteroidota > Bacteroidia > Chitinophagales > Chitinophagaceae > VBAR01. Next base: position 21,498 of record JANPEU010000156.1, on the reverse strand, counting down.
CGAGGCAAAGGTTTGTGCCTGACTGTCAATAGGCAGATCCCAAGAACCTTGCAGCACTTGTTTTGTTATTCGGTTGCGTGGGGATCCCGAAATAATCGGGACAGGCTACACAAACGGGCTTCCCATACGGACACGAGGCGGAGATTTGCTGCTAGCTAAATACTAGCCAACATCTCATACCAATTTATCATGTCAATTGATTGCAGCTTTTATAAAGCTTTTATAAAGCTTTTACCAAAAAAAAAACGACATAAATCTTTCTTGATTCATTTATTGAAATAAAGAATTGTTGAATTCTTTGTTTAGATAAAATCGAAAAGGTTCAACAAAAAAATTATTGAATTAATTCGAACAAAATTTATTGTTTAATGTTTATATATAAAAATTAAACAAAAACAATTATTATGAAACTAAACAAATTTTTCGTGCAGCCAGCGCTGCTGTTTTGCTTAAGTGCAACACTATTTTTACAAAGCTGTGATAAGGAAGATGCCAAAACTGCCACAAACACAATTACAGATGTTGTAGTTTCTGGTGCAACGTTTTCAACTCTTGAATCAGCAGTTATAAAAGCTAATTTACAAGGTACATTAAGTGGTGCCGGGCCTTTCACAGTTTTTGCTCCTGATGATGCAGCATTTGCTGCTTCTGGTATTACAACTACTGTTTTAAATTCACTATCTGTTACTCAAGTACAGAATATTTTATTATACCACACGATTGCTTCTAAAATAGTAGCAGCAGATGTACCAGCTGGTCCTAATGCAAAAGTAATTACTATAAGTGGTGACTCTGTATTCGTAACAAAAAATGCAAGTGGTGTATATGTAAACGGAATTAAAGTAACAACGGCTGATGTTGCTGCTGATAACGGCATAATACATGCAATTGGTAAAGTTCTTATTCCCGCAGCTGGTAATATTGTAGAAACTGCTATTGCAAGCGGACTAGATTCACTGGTAAAAGCAGTAACAAGAGCAACCACCGCACCCGGTGGCGACCCAACACTTGCTGCAACATTAAGTAATGCTAAACTCACCGTATTTGCTCCAACTAATGCAGCATTTACACAATTGCTCGGTGCATTAAGTCTTACAAATATTAATAATATTCCAGTGGCAACTTTACTTGCAGTGCTAAGATATCATGTAGTAGGTGGTCGTGCATTTTCATCAGATTTGTCAAATACAAACCTGCCAATGCTTGCCGGAGGAAATACAGTGGTTAACCTGACAAATGGTACAGGCGGCGGACCAACACTTACAGGTAATGGAAATGGTGCTAATAAATCAAATATAACAGCAACAAATATTGTATGCCGCAACGGTGTTGTACACCTGATAGACCGTGTGTTACTCCCCTAAAACAAAATTCCTGTGAATACTTTAATCAGCCCCGCAGTAAACTTGCGGGACTGATTATAAAATTTTCGAATAGATCAATAAAACAATCTTATTTATGAACAATAAAATCTGTATTGATTAAAGTAGCTGTTAACAAAACCAAAAAAACAGGTATCCCCGGTAAATATTTTACAAAATAACAAACTAAATCAAAAGAAAAATGTTTGTAACTGTATTATCAACAATTAAAAAAAATAAATCATGAAAAAAGTATTTAAACCAGCATTATTAATTCTTGCCTTATTTATCACAGTAGTAACTCATGCACAGAAAAAAGATATCGTAGATATCGCAATTGGTTCTGAAGCTCATACTACATTGGTGGCAGCTGTAAAAGCAGCAGATCTTGTTGCTACATTAAAAGGTGATGGACCGTTTACTGTGTTTGCACCTGTGAATGATGCATTTGGTAAATTACCAGCAGGTACAGTTGATTATCTTTTGAAAACAGAAAACAAAGCAACACTTGCAAAGATTCTTACTTACCATGTTGTAGCTGGCAATCTTGATGCAACTGCTGTATTAGCAGCTATCAAAAAAGGAAATGGCTCTGTTACTTTAACAACAGTGAGTGGCGGAGCTTTAACTGCATCAATAGACAATGGAAAAGTAAAACTTACAGATGAAAAAGGTGGCTCAGCTTATGTAACTGTTACAGATCTCAAAGGCAGCAATGGAGTTATTCATGTTATTGATTCGGTAGTATTACCTAAATAAATATTTCTGTGAAAGCATTTATAGGCCCTCATAACAGAGGGCTTTTTTTATTTAATTTTCTTTCCCTCTATTTTTTGTCCACCCTGGTATAAAATGAGGTGAGTAACTTTTCCGTCATCGCCTTTAAAAAATTCAAGTTGCGCATCTACCAATTTTAAAAAGAAACGGGTGGGTGATTCAGCAAATACTTCGTTTTTACCCTGGCCGGTTGCCTGTGTCATCAGTTTATCGCCTTCCATTGTTACTGTGATAATAAATTTAGGGGCTAGTTCATATTCACCAACATACGTTACCAATACTGCAGCATCTACTTTTAATTCACTTCGATCTGCAGGAATCGGTTTATTTGTTTTTACCCATTCATTTTGATCATTGCGGCTTTTAAATTTCCCCTTTTCAATTTTCCCTGAGCTATTCCTTGAAAACTGGAGTGTAGAAAGTGAATTTTCAAAAAAGAACTTATCCTTTTCATAAGGTTTAATCGTGAATTTATTTCCACCAGCCCTTTGTGATGTTAGTTTGTTTCCTACTGCAGCAATAATCCGCTGTTCTCCTGTTTCATTTTCATACACACCGGTATATTCATTCGCGGTTACTTCATCCATTGCAATTTCTTTCTGATTATAGGGCTTGCCCATTGTAAGCGCCGCCATTTTTGGTCCAAGGTCACCCGGTGGATTACAATTACAATTGGAAAAAACAGCAACAAAAATATCTTCGGCGGGCACATAGATAGCATCGGTTAAAAAACCATTGATACCACCACCATGTTCGATGGTTGAATTTCCCTGCACATCGCTGAAGAACCAGCCATATCCATAGTGTGCAGGTTTACCGGTACTGAGTTTATAATCTGTAAATGCTTTATCAAGCGATGCTTTCGAAACCAATTTGTAACTATGAACTGCCTGGTTCCATTTCCAGAGATCTTCCACGGTAGAAATAATTGAACCTGCTGCGTAAGGCAATGTCATACTCAGGTAATCCGCATTTTCAAAATTATCTTTCGGTTTCTGGTAACCCTTTGCCCTGTTTTTTATAATCCGGTTCTCATTACCATAACCAGAGTTTGTCATAGCTGCAGGAGCAAACAAATTTTCCATTACATATTCCTCATACGATTTGCCCGAAACTTTTTCAATGATATAACCCAGCAGCAAAAAACCCGAATTATTATAATTCCACTGAGTACCCGGCGCAAATTCCATCGGTTGGTTTTTAAATACATCTATTATTTCCATCGGTTTCATATCCTTTCTCATCATTTCTTCAAATCCTTTCATTCCGGTATAGCTTTTTATACCGGATGTATGTGTTAGCAGGTGTTCAACAGTAATGGTATAACCATGCGTGGGATAATCAGGTATAAATTTTTTGATATCATCCTGTAGTGTAAGCTTTCCTTTTTCCGTCAGTTGCAGTATGGCAACCGCTGTAAACTGTTTAGAGATGGAACCGATACGAAAAATATTTTCAGTATTCATCGGCACATTCAGTTCCAAATCGGCCATGCCAAATGCTTTTTTATAAATTACCTGTCCTTTACGGCTCACTATTGCTGTAGCACCCGGGCCATTTGATTTGAACACTGCACTAAGCAGTGAATCGAATGCAGCTAAAAGTTGTTTATCTGATTTTGATTGAACTTGTGCCTGGCTGCTGAAGCAAACAATTATGAACAGCACAGTTACAGAAAAATTACGAAGCATAGTTTTAAAAGTTGATTAAGGCAGGAAGTTACAGTTTTAAAATCAAGTTGCTTAACTACAGACAAAGGGTTTCAATTTTTTTATTACGGAATTGTTGCGGTAGAATCGTTAAGAAGAGTTTTAAAGACGTTACTTATTGTCTCACCCAGGTCTTTGTTAATGAAATATCCTGTCCGGTATTATCGGTAAGGTCAATCGTAGTTTTAAACTGGTTGACAGTCATGGAAATTAATTTTTCGGATTCTATTCCAATCCCGGTTAAAATATATACTAAATACTTTGTATCAACAATGCTCCATGTACCGGGAATGGTTGTAGTACAGTTGGTTTTGAATAGACCTGTTTTATCAGGAGAAAAACTGTACAGGTTATCTTGTTGACATGCAGACCATATGTTGTAAATATTTGTTTCAGAAATTCCATCTCTGTTCCAGTCATAGGGTTTGTCAGCAGTAAATGCAGTTATTTTCCAACTGCCAACCACCTGCGAATCTGCATATCCTTGTGGAAGTTCATTAGCTTCAATTTTAAGATGATCATTGCAGGAAGCAATAAAGAAAAAATAAATGAGCAGGCTTAGTGAACGAAGTGACATGGTTTGGTTAATTGGAAGTTTAAGTTACGAAAAAATAGATACTGTAACCCTCATGATGTGAATCATTTAAAAACTCACGGGTTGATTTGCTGCCGTGATGCATATTCACAGGATTTTCCAAAGATCATCCAAGGGCTGTGTATCTTTGGCATGCTGAATTATGTATAAAGTTATTTCATACCAGGTTGCTGAATCCATTGATATTAAAAGTGTAAAGAACAGTTTAAAATCAAAACTATGCTACAGCGATTCCAGTGAACTCTTTTATGAAACCGGCTCTGAGCAATACGTTTATATTTTCAAATATGGTGTAGTAAGTTTTTTAAATTATGATACTCCTGCTAAGTCTGCTTTCCTCGGTGTTATCGGTGCCCAATGCAGAAATTTATTTCACGAAGCAATGAATGATGAATTCCTTGTTCAAACCGGGTCGCCGGAAAATAAAATAAGTCACAATAAAGTTGAAATGATAAATGCTGACCGTGAAGCATTACGCATGATAATGCTGAATGTATCGCAATCAGTAGCACTGGATTATTATTCAGCTCAAACCGATAAGTTGATGGAAGAAACCAATTACCATACCCAATTGCTGGCAAAAAAAGGGCGGTTAGTTATTTCCGGATATAACCTGAGAAAGTTTATCGGTAAAACTTTATTACTCAAAAACCGGATTACCGAAAATCTATACATTTTTGATTCGCCACCGGAAACCTGGGAAAATGAACAGCTGGATAAACTGCACAACGGATTAATAAAAAATTTTGATCTGCAGCAACGGTTCCGCAATGTTTCGGACGGCCTGGGTATTGTAAAAGAAAATCTCGAACTTTTTAAAAATTTACTGCAGACACGCAACAGTACCGTACTGGAATGGATCGTTATTGCATTAATTGCAATAGAAGTAATCAATTTCCTGATTGAAAAATTCTTCTAAACAAAAGACTCTTTGATACATGTTCCCACGTATCACTTGTCTTATTTTATCCGGTTGCGTGGTGAGGTAACCGGCCTTTGCTTACGGACCTGCCGGCCGGCAGGCAATCACGAACCAAGGCTTAGAGGAAAACCTTCCCTGGTAAATATCAAAATATCCAGAGTTAAGAATCTAAAACCAGTTAGTTTCGATTAAAATAACTCTATGAAAATTATCTTGCTTTTTATCCTCACTTTTAGCTCCATTACAAATGCCTTCAGCCAAACGGCTAAAGAATATTTTATGAAGGGCTCGAATAATGATAATGGTGGAAGAAAAACAGAAGCCATTTCGGATTTTACCAATGCTATAAAACTAAACCCTAAATATGACGTTGCTTACTGGCGAAGAGCTCATATAAAAAAAGAGCTTGGTGATATGGACGGTGCAATCGCTGACTATAAAACTGCAATTAAAATAAATCCAAAAAGTATAAGCCCCTATATCAACCTGGCATATATAAAATCTGAAAAACAAGATTATGCTGGCGCCCTGGCAGATTACACAAAAATGATTACTCTTTTTCCTAAAAGCCCAATAGCATATTTTGAAAGGGCTAAGGTGAAAATCATTTTAAAAGATTCAAAAGGAGCCCTCGTCGATATTAATAAAACAATACTATTAGACCCGAAGGATGACAACGCATATTTAATAAGGGGAAATTTAAAAGCCGAACAAAATGACTTAAAGGGAGCCATACTGGATTTCGATAAAGGATATGCAAATTCATATGGTCTTGAAGCAGCGTTTAATAGTGCAGTTGCAAAAAACATACTTCAGGATTATAAAGCTGCATTGATTACGTATGATTATCTTATTGAGACTGCAGAAATGATGAATTCTATGACAAAAGGTTCCTACGAACTCTATGAAAAAAATAAACTAACAGGTGAACAAGCAAAACTTCGTGAAGAAGAACTAAGAGAAGCAGATGATTTATTTTCCATTTACTGTAACAACAGGGGGCTTGTAAAAAATAAGCTAAACGATTCAAAAGGAGCCATAGAAGATTTTAATAAGGCTATTGAAATAAATCCAACTAATGCAGAATCATTTTATAACAGGGGCGTTTCAAAAGCAATGCTTGGAGATTATCCCGATGCCATAAAAGATTACACCAGTGCTATTGGATTATTTCCTTCCTATTTAGAAGCCTATTACAGCAGGGCTGTATTAAAAACAACCATGCAAGATTTCGGGAGTGCTTTGACAGATTATAATAAAGCCATTGAGCTTAGTCCTGAAAACCCTGAAATTTATTATTCAAGAGCAACATTAAAATCCGAAACAAAAGATACGATTGGTGCAATATCTGATTACACAAAAACAATACAACTTAGTCCTCAAAGTCCCGAACCTTATTATTACCGGGGAGTATTAAAATATTATGCAAATGAATTTATTGCTGCAATATCAGATTTTACAAAGGCAATCGAATTAAACCCAAAATTGGCAGATGCATATTATTTCAGGGCATATGCAAAATCCGGTGGCAATATTCAAAACGAAACTATTTGCACTGATCTGAAAAAAGCAGTCAGCCTGGGACATGAACAAGCTGTAATTGAAGTAAAGAATAGTTGCAAATAAAAAAAACACATCCCACTCCTTTTCTGGTTTAATGGTTTACCAATGCTTATAAAGCTATTGCATTAATGTATTGTTGAAAAGATGACTTGATGCCTCGCTACACCCATCACTTGTACCCTTGCTTGTTCGGTTGCATAAAGACATGCAACCGGGCTTCGCATATACGTACAGGCCGGCCGGTACGAACCAAGGTTGAGCATAAACTTTACTTAGGCAATCTTTTGCTGTACCAGGTTATTTGTCCACGATGATTGGCAAAATGCTCCACCACATGAAACCATTTACAGTAATTATTCCAATCCCAGTCTTTCGTTTCGCCGGAGAGCAGCCAGGCATCATCTCTTTTTTTCATTTCCTTTTTTGTATTGACCCTTACAGTATTCATCGCTTCCACATAATATTCCAATTTATTGCCACTGATCTTTGATTGTGCATCGGGACCTAATTCCATTGCCACATTCCACTTATCCTTATTTTCTTTTGAAAAACTGCTGAGATTATTAAAAGTTATATCCTGGTAAATAACTTCTGTAGCTGCCACATGCAGCATTAAAGCCCCAATTGAATTGGAATCTTTGTCGTGAAGACGATCCAGTTGCTCCACCGTTAATTTTTTGGTGACATTGATTACGGAGTTACTGATCCAGTCAAGCATTGAGATAAGGGTCCCGATCTGTGGTGTATAACCTTCCATCGGGCCAATATGATTGATATTACCATCTGCTGCTTTAGCAGGACTGGCAATACTTTGCCCGGGTAAAAATAAGCTGCCAGCAAAAGCCGATAGGCCAACCATACCCATAAATTTGCGACGATCTAAATTTTTATTTTTCATTGTTGATATTTTAAAAGATTAAAGCAATTGTTTTTTATATAAACAGAAACAAGGTATCTCGTTTGATAATGACATTTAAAGATAAAATAATTTAATTGCCGGCATAAAATTGTAAGGAGCAACAACCGGGCTTCACTTAACGGTCACAAACCAGCACTGAGCGTATGGAAAATTGTTCCGGTTAATAATAAAAGGGTTATAATAAAGCATCCAAAGCAGAAAACCGCCTTTTACTTTTAATATCCACAAGTAAGAAATTAAAAACCCATGAGTAAGAAACATTTTTAATTTCGATAGGAAGTAGTAATGTGATTCTTTGGCCTTTTAATTGCTGAACAGAATCCATTTCTCTTTTTTTACCCTTCGTCGGATACATTTCTTTTATTTTCGTTTTTTCTTCCCCGTCTTCCTTTACATAATAAATGTTGTCTGGATAAACAACTATATCAGTACATACTGATTTAGGCGCAATAGTTGAAGGCGGTTTAAATAGAAAAAAATCTCTATCAATGATTAGCGTATGTTCTATTTTCTTATCTGTTTCATTCACAGTCATTCTTAATTCATCCCACTTGATTTTAATAATCTCATCAGATTTATTAGTAAAGTCCATCTTCAGACCCTCCAAATAAAAATTAAATGATATTGACAATGTATCATTTTGATAATATAGCTTATGTGGTTTTTGTGATTCTTTCATTGAAAACTTATAGCTGTAAACCATCGGGCCACAGCTGCAAAGGCTGAACATAAGACCAATGTAAAATATTCTTCGCATGGATATCAATAAAATTAAGATTGCTGAATTATCTGGAAATATTTGATAGGGGCAAGATGGAACGATTATGCTATGCTATACTATCCTAAGATATAGTTTTTAAAGAATTAAAAAAGGAAAACTTATTTCTCAGACTAAGCATAACAATCATATAATTTTATTATTCTATATTGATTTGAAAAACCAGAACACTACGGACAACGGGAGAACGGAAATCAATTTCCTAAATGACAATGATCATCACTAACAATAAAAAGAATATCTATATTCGATTATTGTATTTTTAATACCCGGTCAATCCTATCCAATACCAAATTTCCGCACACTTATTCCTGCCTTTTTTGGAGACAAATTAATTAACACCTAAAACAACTATTATGAAACGGAGAGATTTTGTTTCACTGGTATCAGCTGCTATGGGAACTTCTATGCTTTGGTCCTGCAGAAAAGATTGGAGAGAAACACAAGCCGCATCAGACCCGGAAATGATGGCAGCCCGCGGTGGTGGTGGAACTGTTGTTACACGCTATCCATTAAAATCTCCTTCGGTAGTATCTCCTGCTGGATTGACACTGGATTCAAAATTGGCAACCAGTGATCTTGGAGGAGGACAAATGTCTAATGTGTGGGCATTTAATGGACAATTCCCCGGCCCCACTATTCGTGCTAACAGAGGTGATACTGTTTCAATACAATTACAAAATCATTTATCGGAAGAAACTATCACACATTGGCACGGTATGATTGTTAATCATGATAACGATGGTCATCCCATGCATGCCTTTGCACCTGGCGGAGTATTGAATTATAATTATACCATCAATCAACGGGCTGCTTTAAACTGGTATCACCCTCACCCGCATATGCTTACTGGTAAACAGGTTTATTTGGGACAAGCCGGCGCTTTTATTATAAATGATACAGAAGAAGCTGCATTAAATCTTCCTTCAGGTGTTTATGAAGTTCCTTTGATTTTGAGAGACGCTACTCTTGATAGTAATAAAAATTTAAGTTATAAACCTTCTGCTGGTGGCATGTTTGGAAAAATACCATTGGTAAATGGCACCCGCAGCCCCTATTTAAATGTACAAAGAGCTGTCTATCGTTTCCGGATTTTAAACGGATCAAATTCAAGAGTATTTGGTCTTGCATTAAGCAACGGAGCTTCCATGAAACTGATTGGCAATGATGGAGGTCTATTACTTTCAGCAGTTGATCTTGCCCGTATAGAAATGGCCAACGGAGAAAGGACAGATGTACTGATAGATTTCAGGTCATTACCAAATGGCACAAATATAATGTTGCGTGACCTGAGGGCCGGATGGGATTTACTGGAGTTTAGAGTAAACAGTGCAACTGTAATTCCATTTAGCGGATTACCAAATCAACTTTCTGCTATTACACAATTGTCAAACCCTGTTACTACCCGTGAATTCAGTTTTGATGCCATGAGTAAAATAAACGGGAAAGAATATGATATGGATCGCATTGACTGGACAGTACCATTTGGCCAGACAGAAAGATGGAGATTCAAGGCAAACGGCAATGGCCCGCACCCGGTACATGTTCATGGTGCATCCTTCCAGGTTCTTTCAAGAACCGGTGGAAGAAATCAAATCTTTCCATGGGAAGGCGGTTGGAAAGACACTGTGTTATTAGAAGATTTTGAAACAGTAGAAGTGCTTGTAAGGTTTGATTCTTTCCGTGGAATTTATCTTTTGCATTGTCATAAACTGGAACATGAAGACATGGGTATGATGGCCAACTTTGAAGTAATTTAATTATTACAATCTTCCAGGTTCGAATTTGATGAAGTATTAATAGCCTCAATCGTTATGCTTCGTACCGTAGCAAGTCCGGTATTTGCAATTTGCAACGAAGCATCGGTCCCGCCTTATGCGGGACCGGAAATAATTCTGCTTTAATACTGCCATCTGCAATTTGTAGTTTGACAGCTCCTTTGGAGCTGATGCCTGCCTGCCGGCAGGCAGGCTTAGTCGCACCTGTCCCGCAGTATTGCGGGAGACTAAGCATAACAACCCTATAATTTTATTATTCTTTAATGGTTTTGATGAGATGGAACACTACGGACAACGGGAAACACCTCGTGAACACATTCCTTATTTCGCAGGAGGAGGAGACCCTGAAGGAACTGAATCGGGAGTATTAAAACTAAGGAGAGCTCGGCTTCCTTTTATTGCAGGTTATTTGAAGTTCCCCCAAAAAACTGAAACATGTGAATGTTATAATGTATTTCCGCATTTGTATAACATTAACCTGTATAAAGCGGCTGACCTTTATATCTTAAAAATTCATAGAAATTATTTCTTCAATCGTCATAGTTGCAGGCAAACTGGTACAAAACAAACAAGCATATTAAAAGATTAAAAATGACTGCAAAAGCAAACCCAATAAAAAAAGAAGAAGAGGTGCAACAAAACCCCGATGAGCATATTGATCAGGATTATCCGGGCTTTCCCCATCCTCCTTCTGATAAAAAAAGTATTACCCCTGAAACATTAACAGAAAAGAAATCTGCTGACGCCATCAGGAGACGATCAAAAAAAACCTATGGCGGCTGAAATTTTTTCTGTTGCTTTTCCGAAGTCAGTAACAATGGATAAACTTATTTCAGAACGATAAAACCATTTTACAAAAATGTATTTTAAAAAATCAATTCAATTGAAATCAAATTTCTTTTCTCCAAAACTTTTATTGAGTGCAGCAGCACTGGCTTTGGTTGGAATATTTTCCTGCAACAATAGCAGCGAGGGCAAGGCAACACCGGATACCACAAATGTGACGACAGAATCCGCAATGCCTCCCATGATGACTGATACCACTCCTGCACCCATGGTGAACCATGCCGAAGCAATATTATCCGGAACTCATGCTGATACAACAGTAGAAGGAACAATAAAATTTGATATGGACCCGGATGGCAAAGTTAAAATGACTTTGGATATAACCGTTTCTGTCATGGCGGGTAAATCTGTAGCTGTGCATATTCATGAGCATGGTGACTGCGGCGATATGGCAAAGATGGCACATGGTCACTGGAATCCCACTGATGCACAGCATGGCAAATGGGGATCAGCAAGTTTTCATGCAGGTGATATTGGTAACATTAAATTGAATGCAAAAGGAAAAGGTACCATGTCATTAACTACAGACTTATGGACACTGGGTGGCGAACCCCGTAAAAATCTTTTAGGAAGATCCATTATTGTACATGGAGGCATGGATGATTATAAAACACAACCTGCAGGAAACGCAGGCAGCCGCATCGGATGTGGAGTGATAAAATAAGCAGCCTCCCCGCATGCATTTTTTTATTGTTGATTATTTGTAAGACCCGAATGAACTTAATTATCACGATCATGATTGTCATTTAAATCTTTTTATTCATTGAAAACTTAGACAGTTGAAAACATCCGGCATACCGTTTGAACCATCATTGTGTTGAAACTTATTATTAACCTCTCAAATCTTCATCTTATGACAAAAAAATATTCTATTGCCGCACAGAAAAAAATAACTAAAGTGATGCATGAGTTTAAAGAAGGGAAACTCAAAAGCAGTTCAGGCGATAAAGTGAAAAAAAGGAACCAGGCAATTGCCATTGGCATTTCAGAGGCTAAAGAAGCAGGTCTGAAAGTACCCGCAAAAAGAAAGAGCAGAACAAGGAAAAAGACAAACAGCAATGAAGAATAGCTTAGACAAAAAAAGAGAACATGCCTGGAAAAGTTGGAAAAAGTTACAGAAAAAATATTCCCGGTCAGCCTCGGAACACGCATCGGGGCTTTCTTTTTTTTGATTTTCAATGGACACGAAATCCATGGCTGAGCTGGAGACTCTCTCTTTGCCCGGCTTCAAAGAAGCCGAAAAAAGTCTCGTTGTGTTTAACGAAGCTTTTCTGGTAATCATCCGTCGGGCTATCGCCGTATGGCTCCTCTTTGCCATCCTGAAATTAATTCAAAATTTATTTGGTTGAGACATAGAAATCCTGGAACTACCCTATTCAATTTGTTTTTTGCAATTTACACTAGAAATTTTCCAACATGAGCAAAGCAGTAAAATCGAAAATTGTCCAGATGCTGGAAGGCATAGAAGATGAAACAGTGCTAAACCAGGTGATGGAAGATGTAGCTTTTTATGCAACTAAAAAAGATATTGTAGATGAACTAAGCCCCGATCAACTTACCGAATTAGATAAAGCAATTGAGGAAGCTGATAAAAACGAAATAATACCATGGGATGATTTTAAAAAGGAAATGAATGAATGGAGAAAAAAATAGTTCTACTAACTACATTCACGAATCTTTCTAACTATTCCCCTTCTTCAATTTTTTTACAGCTTTCTTTTCTTCGCTTTCCAATTTTCGTTTAATTTTTTTTATATCTTCTGCTGGTGGTAATTGTTCAGGTTTTACACCACGTTCCTTTAATATTTTTCTTACAGCAAGATTATTATCTATATGTTCTTTACTGATAGCCGATTCACCCTTCAGGTTTTTGTCTATAACATTATGACTGGTGAGTTCTGTTGCAAAATCTTTTGCTTTGATTGTAAGTGTAGGCAAAAAATCTGCTAAGGGGCGGGTTGCCGGTACCGCTAATTTTCGTTTCATATCATTGGTGCTGAAACCGCCAAACAATGCCTGGTCGCCTTTGGAGCGGATAATGCCAAATCCTTTATCATCCACTCCTCGTTCATAAATAATACCCGATAATTTCTTTTCTGATTTTGAAAGTTTTTCTCTTGCTGCTACTCTTGCAATATCCAATAAACGTTGTTCAATGATTTCCTGTTTACGGGTTTGTACTGCAAAATAAGTTTGAGCAAATGCAATGGAAGGTTTATTGGGGTCACCATTTTGTGCCACGAGATAACAGGCATATCTTGTCAATGCAATATCCCCTAACTCCCTGGTTGCTCCACTACCCACATCGACCATTTTGCTGACGTCAGCAAAATGGTCTGCCGATTTTTCACCAGCATTTTCACAAGCTGCTTTTGCTTTATCAACAGCATTCAAGAAATTACGCCATTGGGTGTAGCCCAATATCTCCTGCAACTCTCTTGCACTCCAACATTCAATGCTTTTGTAATTGTAACAGGCATTTTCAAATTGTGTAAATAACTCAGCTATTAATTCCTTTTTCATTTTGAAAATTTTAGAGGAAGATAAAGTTAATGAATTGGCAGTAGTAGTGAAGTTCAAAAGGAGTAAGAATGCTGGAAAATAGTCGCACTTGTCCCGCAGTATTGCGGGAGACTAAGCATACCTGTCCCGATTCTTCGGGAACAACCCTATAATTTTATTATTCTTTATTGGTTTCGATTAGTTGGAACACTATGGACTATCGGGGGGCATTCTATCCAGGTATATTCTTAATTCTTTCTTTTAATTCTTTATCAGAAATATCACCCTGCACAGATTTATCGTAGATAGAAACCAGGTAAACAATATGCGCAATAATTTTTACGCAAGTAATAACTCTTGCTCCACCACTTTTCCCTTTTCCTTTTGAAGTAATCGCTAACCTTATTTTATACGCATCTTTTCCAAGCGGTGTTCCTGCTATTGGCTTTTCTTTTAATTGCTGCGCCAAACCCTCAATATCATTTTTCAGCGAAGGATATTTCTTCGCCAGTTTTTTAGCTTCTGATAAAAATTCAGGGGTGGCTTCTATACTAAAACTAAAGGGCATCCAGCAATTGTTTGAGGGAGATAGATTTCAACTTGCCTTTTTCAATTTGTTTTACCTGCAACATACCTTTCTCCACAGATTTCAGAATCTTTGTTTTATCGCCGGAAATTTTTTTCTTTTTCAGTTCAGTCGTTATCTGATCCCATTCATTGATAGGTACAAAAACACCAACCGGTTTCCCTTTTGCATCGTATGTATATTGTAGGGTCATGCTGTTATTTATATTGGTAAAATTAAATATTTTTTCCGGATTATATCTCCTGCATTCCGAACCTCTCCGACAACCGGTGGAAAAGGATAACAACACACATCCCAGCCTATTTAACGACCCTGCATGTACAGCAATGCACAAAAGCCGAAATGCTTAACCGCTGAAGATGATAATTGCAATAAGGCCTGGCCTCTCCTCTCCTTCGGAGAGGAGAACGAGAGGTGAGGTCATAACAACCCTATAATTTTATTATTCTTTATTGGTTTCGATGAGTTGGAACACTCCGGATAATCGGAGAGGAGTACAATAACGAAAGAGAATAAACCAAAAAATACTCCTTTTGAGGTATAAAAAATAATAGTTTAATCCCTTATTTTTAAAAATTATATATCAGGCTATATTATTTGAATAACTAAAACCAACAATTATGCTGTATCGCCGAATCTTTTTCATTATCCTTCCTGTTCTTCTATTAAATATAATTTCAAATGCACAATCTAAAAAGGAGATTTTAGGAACATTCGAAATAGGATGTAAAGTTTTCAATTACAATTTCACAAAAAATACAAACGGCATATACTCTTTCCGGATTGAATATGCCGAAACTGAGACATTGCTGTATGTTGCAAATAAAGACACTCTAAAAAACACAAAATCAAAATTACTTGCTGCAATAAAAACGTTAAGTGACACAATCGGCCAAAACACCTTGGAAGAAAATCTTGTTCAAAATAAACAGGATAGTTTAAGGAGAGATAGTTTTTTATTGGTAAAAACCGGGTTTGAAAATTTTATAGAAGATATTAGTAATGAAAATAATACTGTTAATAATATATATTTAAAACGAGACCAACTTAGATCAATAATAAAAATCGCAAAAAAACTTAATTTAAATACTGCCTGGAGTGACACAGAAGACAGTTACCCTTCCGATTCACTTTATACTAAAATAGAAAAAGCTATTTCTAACTCAATTACGATAGCTGAAACCAGAACATATCCAATGAATGTATTTGAACAAGAACCTTTCCAGATAATAGTAAAAAATTTGCTCACCAAAAGGGAATCGACATTTCTTAAAGAGTGTACAACACCCGGAGTTGATATGATCGCTAAAAAAGCCACGGCATTATTCTTTGAAATTAAAGCAAGGTTGGATTTTCAGGATGATGAGCCATCTACGGCATATTTAAAACTCAAATCTAATTTCGTAAAATGCTATTTTGATAATCATAGAAAAATCCAGTATCATGCAAGTAAGGACAAAAACAACAATCAAATTCTAAATAAGTTTTTTGTTAATAATGTTACAGTTGAATTTGAAGATGGAACAATAAAAAATATTTTTGCAGATCTTAATCTCACTGACCAGTCCGGAAATCCAATCCCTGAAAATATAATAAGATTTAAAAATATATCCCCAATTTCTATATCAACAAAAACAGATCCCGATGCTTTTGAAAAAATAAAAATATTTGCGGGCGAGGAAAAACATTTAAGCAAGAAATATAACTTAGTAAAATCAAACTCAAAAGCAGAAAACACAGATCCGCCTGCATACTTACTCGAAGTAAAAAATAAAGAGGCTATAAAAGAAGAAACAGATAATAGTATTCTTGAAGAAGAAGTTTTATACTTCTATCTATCAGAACTACTTGATTATTCAATTATTGCCGAGAATGATCGTGAAGATTATAGCCCCGCAAATACTGTTGTTACCTTAAACAAGCAATCCTCTTCTGTTGAACTAAAAAAAGAAAAAAGAAGTAAGATACTTACAGTAAGAGCTTTTACGGATTTTATAGGAATACAAAATGAAGAACCCAATGGTCTTATTCAAATTGAAGCTTCAAAAAAAATGAATTTCAACACAGCCAAATATGGGGGTGCATTTGCTTACTCAGGCTTCTTCAGCTATGTTGAACCAATTCTAACCTTTTCAAAAATTGAAAAAAATAAAAATTCGCTGGAACTGACTGCCTCTGATCTGGATCAAACACAGTTACAAAACGGGAAAAAATCTTTCATCCTGCGACCAATAAACTTATATAAGTTTCAAAAATCTTCTTTCGATGTTAATTTAAATTTATGGAAGTTCAATTTGCCTGAACTAAAATCAAATCTCCAGGTCAACGCAAGTATTGGTATATTAAAAACAAATACAGTAGATACAATAGCTGTTACCGGCGCTAATACAATAGGCAAAACTCCTGATCCAAATTTCACCGTACTGAATACCCTGAAATGGGGTTTTACTGCCATATGGGAGATCAAACTGGAAAGCCGGTATGGGGTAAACTTTGGATGGGACCGCAGAAAGTTCAATGTCCTCAATGAAGGATTCACAATACCTTCCAATGAAACCAGCAATATTAAGCTTCTTAATACAGCTTGGGTAGATGCCTTTTTGAAAACCAATGATGATTCAAAACTATTTTTCCGTTACAGGTTCACTTTTGAAGATAAAGCAACGAAAAGGAATTTTGTTCAAATTCAATTAGGATACCTGATGGACCTTTTTAAAACAAAAAAATAACCAGTGTTGTTGTTAATCTCAGCTCCAAAGGAGCTGGCATATTTGTATGACAACTTCTTTGAAGTTGATGCTTAGTCGCACCAGTCCCGCAGTATTGCGGGAGACTAAGCATAACATTCTATAATTTTATTATTCTTTATTGGTTTCGATTAGCTGGAACACTACGGACAAAGGAAAGCGTCCACATGGGGTTTACCGTGTGCGGGTTTTGTGCATAGCAGTAACCCCATGCAATAGGAAAGCCCAACCTAAAAATTCATCAGTATATTTATTCTATGGCAATTAAATGGAATCATGGAGATGATTTTACTATGTACTATTGTACATTCACTTGCTACAAATGGTTGCACCTGTTTGAAATTGTTAATGGATATGACATGGTTTACAATTGGTTTGATGTTTTGAAAAAAACTAACCAGCATGTAATTGGTTTTGTAATAATGCCGAATCATTTGCATGTAATTTTATATTTCCCGGAAACAGGATACAGCCTGAATAAAATAATTGGAAATGCTAAAAGATTTATGGCGTATGAGATAATAAAACGATTAGAAGAAATGAAACGAAATGATTTGCTTGAATACTTATATGATTCCGTTACAAAACGTGAAAAGAAAAAAGCACAACGCCATAAAGTATTTGAAGAGTCGTTTGATGCCAAAGGAATCAGCAGTGAAAAATTTCTTTTACAAAAACTAAATTATATTCATCGTAACCCGGTAAGCGGCAGGTGGAGTCTTGTAAAAGATTATACAGACTACGAACAGAGCAGTGCATCATTTTATGAACTGGGAACTATTAAACAATATGAACCGTTTGATTTTAGAATCCTTTAGTGTTCGGTGGGTCTTATAGCGAGGGGTTCCAGCTATGCTCCATGACTGCACACGGGAAACCCCTCGTGGACACATTCCTTATTTCGCAGGAGGAGGAGACCCCGAAGGAACTGAAGGAGTAAGAATGCTGGAAAATAGTCGCACTTGTCCCGCAGTATTGCGGGAGACTAAGCATACCTGTCCCGATTCTTCGGGAACAACCCTATAATTTTATTATTCTTTATTGGCTTCGATGAGTTGGAACACTACGGACAACGGGGTACTAACCAGAACTGAGAAAATTCCTTTTTAAAATCAAGGTTTATAAATTGTCTTTATTTTAAGTTTTTTACCGGAATTAATATCTTGCAATATGGTTTTCTCATTTTCAGTCACTTTGCATAGCGAGTAGTTTTCAAAAACCTCCTTTACTATTAAATCTGCTTTACCTGAATTGTAATCTGTAATCAAAAAGCTATATCCTTCTGCAATCCCACTTGAACTTCCAACATTTATTTTAACAGATTTTGCTTCATCTTTTTTCCGATTTGTTTCTGTGATTTCTAAAATGTTACCTGTTATCGGGAAATTGCCAATAAAAAATTGATTAAGAGATTTATTAAGACTCTTCTCAAAAACATCTGTTGCTGCTAATGATTTTGTCGAAAATCCTCTTGCTAATAAACAAGTATTAGCTTTACTATAGCCGTTTATGTAAACTATCTGAACACTTTTGAAACTGACAAGTACAAAATCATAATAAACATTAGCGAAATAAGCTTTCGCACCATTTCCTGAATTCTCTTCACTGAATGAAAGGGTAACATTGGTCACAAATTTTAAAGTATCAATAACGTCGCTTTGAGGTTGGGAAATTCTATTCAATGTGGGTAGTATTTCAAGGATTTTATTCGAAATAAATGTAGAACTAGTCAACTCGCCAAATACACTAACATTTACTAACTTGATGTGATAGTTGCCTTTTTCAGTAATGACATATCCTTTGAAAGTATTATAATCAATTTCTTTAGGAGGTTGTGAAGTTGAAACATTTGATGATTGCTGAATAGTATTATTTGATTGTTGTGTAACAGAGTTATTATTCTGCTCATCTTTTTTGAATTCAATACCCCAACAAAGAAGTGTGTTCGTAATTGGTTTATGAATTATAGTAGCTCCATAGCCTAAAGTAATGTAATCATTCTCCTTATTGTATATACCAGGAAGTTCCTGACCGGAAGCCTCACTAAAATTCCATGCCCTTATTGCAAAGTTTTGCCCTGCTTTTTTAATTATCATTTTTGCAGCACTATTGGGATTTCGTGCTTTAATATCAATCCATGTACCTTCAAATTTTAAAGAATTATCGGATGATGGGTCTTGAAGAGATTTCGAAGAACGGAAGAATTTAGTTCCATCCCAATAAACCAGATCTTCTGAAGAAGAATAAGTTAATTTCATTCTTTCATTTTCCAACTGACCGTTAACACAAGGGGAAGCGTCATTACTAGAATAGTTTGGTCCTTTGTACGCCATTTTAAAAATATTGCCAGTTTGAGTAATTACAAATTTTCCGTTACTTGATGACACCCATTCACCAATAAATCCAGAACATGAACTCTGGTTGTTAGTCGTAATCTGATTAGACGAAGCTGGTTTCTGTCCAATTCTTTTAAACTTTCTGCCATCCCAATAAAACACATCTTCTTGAGATGAGTATGTTAGTTTCATGCCTTCGTTTTCCAATTGTCCGTTGTTGCATGGACTAGCTTCGTTACTTGAATAATTAGGTCCTTTGTAGGCCATCTTAAAAATATTACCCACTTGAGTTATTGTAAATGATTCACCTGGAGCTTGCCATCTCCCAACAAAATTGTCACATTGAGTATGAGCTGTTTCGCACAATAAGATGCTAATGAGTGTAATCCCAATAAACAAAAAAAACCGTCTCATAATTAATATTATTTAGGTTTTACTAAAATTAAAGTAAAATATTTTCAACGTTTACTAACTAAACAGAAGATAATTGATAGGGACAAGATGGAACGATGGTACTATACTATCCTAAGATAAAGGTTTTTGAGAATTAAAAAAAGAAATGTCAGCCTTCCTTTATTCTAAATATTTGAACGCCTCTTTTTCATCTTTTTCTATTGCTATTTCAACTGCTTGTTTTGCTGTTTCAATTAGTCGGCTGCTTTCTTCACGCAACTTGAAAGAGTTTTTAATTTGCTTTACTAACTCCTTTTGCTTGTTCGTTGATAAAATTGGAACTACAACTTGCTTTATTTCGTCTGGTCGCCAATGCTGTATTATTGAACCACCTGCATCTCTTTCGGCTTGCATCTGTGCCAACTTGCTGTTAAGAACCAAAGCAAGATAGTCGGGTAATACCTCATCGCTTTTTAAAGTGAGGTGAAGCAAAGCACCCGAAGTAATTACGTCAAGGTCTTTGTCCACTTTGTAAGCGATACCAACACTGCCGTCTTTCGTCAGGAGTATTGTATCTTTTTTCGGTTTCAGTTCTTCAATGTCAAATTCATTTCTGTCTAAATGATGTTCGGGATGTGAAATGCCAAACTTTGAAATGTCCGATACACGAATAAAGGGAATACCTTCCAACTGATATGCCTCCGAACCTGGCTCAATGGATTTTTTGAAGTTGACTAACTGATGAAGTTGTAAATTCCTTACTTTATTCAGATGCGAAAAGAGTTCATCGTATTTCGGTTGGTAGTATTCTGCATCAAGCCGTCCATTGCTTACAAAGTTTGAAAACTTTTTTACCACTGTGTTTTTTTCTGTCTCTTGCCAATGAAATAAATCAATTTCTAATAATAGAGTTTGTTCGGCTTGCCTATAAAGATTTTCGCTATCCTTTTTAAATGTGATACTTTTTTCAAGTGTCGATTTAATGGCAGATTGAAATGATTTGCTAAAAATCGGAATCAGCATCTTCTCTTTGCAGTCGGTAAGGTTTAAATGCATTTGAATATTACCAGTAAACCATCGCTGCATTTGACTTAAGCCAATTTCTGTATTAAGGAATGTTACTACATAATGGGAAATTAATTCGGAATCACTTTTTAGTTTAACCGCAACCGTGTCTTGTGAAGTATTGCAATAATCAATATCAACTAATGATGCGGCGGCTGTTGCTGTTTTAGAAAGAATGATGTCATTTCTTTGGAGAAAGGTTTCAAGATTTTTATTGTTTTCCTTTTCGGGAATATAAATGATGTCATTCATCATTATTCCCATGTTTTTAAGATTGGAAATTCTTACAAAGGGAATTCCTTCAGACGAATAAGTTTCGGCTTTAATGTCAAAGATTCCTTTCTTGATTATTAATGCTTCATTTCCTAATGTTGTATACTTCTTCTGTTTTATTTTCCTTTCAAAATGAATAAGATTTTTTTTATAAAGTTCCGCGTCAATTCTAATTCCATCTTCCAATTCAGAGAATCTTATTTCAACTGCTTCCAATTGCTTCAGTAAAGAATTATATTTTGTTTGATTAAATTTCATTTCCAAAAACTCATTTTTTCTTTTTTAGCAAACTCAATAAATGCTTCTGCAATTCCGTCTTTTGTAAGTCCATCCGCGTTAAACAAATCA
>JANPEU010000155.1:0-4990 GCA_031423175.1 Bacteroidota bacterium | reverse complement strand
TTTTAGCTCGGTTTTTACTTCTTCAACAATTTTATGGAGGTCACATTCTTCAAAATTGAGTTCGGTAGTGCTGATGCGGGAGAAAGCCAGTAAATCATCTATCAATTGCTGCATTCTTCCTGCTGCTAATTGCATTCGCTGAAAATTATATTTGCCTTTTTCAGATAAATTTTTATTTTCATTTTCGAGTATGATCGTTACAAAGGTTTGAATTTTGCGCAAAGGCTCTTGTAAATCGTGACTGGATATATAAGTGAATGCCAGGAGCTCTTTATTAGCCGTGATTAATTCGGCAGCCCGTTTTTCTTTCTCTTCATTTTGAAAGGCCAATTCTTTGTTGGCAATGATTAATTCTGCTGCCCGTTTTTCTTTCTCTTCATTTTGAAAAGCAAGTTCTTTGTTCGCAATAATTAATTCTGCTGCCCGTTTTTCTTTTTCATCATTTTGAAAGGCAAGCTCTTTGTTCGCAATAATTAATTCTGCCGCCCGTTTTTCTTTTTCATCATTTTGAAAGGCAAGTTCTTTGTTCGCAATAATTAATTCTGCTGCCCGCTTTTCTTTTTCATCATTTTGAAAGACAAGTTCTTTGTTGGCAATACCTAATTCTGCTGCCCGTTTTTCTTTTTCGTCATTTTGAAAGACAAGTTCATTGTTAGCAATACCTAACTCTGCTGCCCGTTTTTCTTTCTCATCATTTTGAAAAGCAAGTTCTTTGTTAGCAATGATTAATTCTGCTGCCCGTTTTTCCTTCTCATCATTCTGAAAAGCAAGTTCTTCATTGGCAATAACTAATTCCGCTGCACGTTTTTCTTTTTCATCGTTTTGAAAAGCAAGTTCTTTATTAGCAATGCCTAACTCTGCTGCACGTTTTTCTTTCTCGTCGTTTTGAAAAACAAGTTCTTCGTTGGCAATAACTAACTCCGCGGCACGTTTTTCTTTTTCATCATTCTGAAAAGCAAGTTCTTTATTCGCTATATCTAATTCAGCAGCACGTTTTTCTTTCTCATCGTTTTCATAAGCAAGTTTTTTATTGGCAACACTTAACTCTGCCGCTCTTTTTTCTTTCTCATCATTTTGAAAGACAAGTTCATTGTTGGCAATTAGTAAACCTTTATTGGCACTTTCAGATTTTCTTTTTTCGTCCGAGTAATCGTCCAGAATATTAAGAACAGCACTTTGCGTTTTTTCCATATTTATTTTTTCTATGCCGTAATCATCTAATATGTTCAACAATGCTTTTTGAGTATTTTCTGAATTGTATTTTTCTTCAGAATAATCACCTAAAGTATTTAACAATTCCATTTCTGTATTCCTTAAATCAACCTTTTCCAAAGAGGTATCGGCTTCGCTGTTGTGTAAAGGAAATTTTTTCATTTATTTTATTTTATTCCTGAGGGGGGATTGTACTTTTTAATTCTTCTATTTCTTTTTTCAATTCAATCATTTTCAACTCTCTTCCTACTGTTAACTTTCTAAATCTTTCCAATTCTTCAATTCTCATTAACTCTTTTTCTCTTTCTGCCAATAGTTTTTGTGAGGTTGAGTTCAACTGGTCAACCATTATATTGATTGTGTTCTTGAGTTCAAGTACTTCGCCTTTTACATCTACCGTAATTTTTTTGTTCAAATCACCTTTTGCAACGGCTGTGGTTACTTCGGCAATATTCCGCACCTGCACGGTGAGGTTGTCTGCCATTCTGTTAACATTATCAGTAAGGTCTTTCCAAGTGCCGGATACATCTTTTACCTGTGCCTGACCGCCAAGTTTCCCTTCCGTTCCCACTTCTCTTGCTACCCTTGTTACCTCTGAAGAAAAGGCGTTCAACTGGTCAACCATTATATTGATTGTGTTCTTGAGTTCAAGTACTTCGCCTTTTACATCTACCGTAATTTTTTTGTTCAAATCACCTTTTGCAACGGCTGTGGTTACTTCGGCAATATTCCGCACCTGCGTGGTGAGGTTGTCTGCCATTCTGTTAACATTATCAGTAAGGTCTTTCCAGGTGCCGGATACATCTTTTACCTGTGCCTGACCGCCAAGTTTTCCTTCCGTTCCTACTTCTCTTGCTACCCTTGTTACTTCTGAAGTAAATAAGCTCAACTGGTCGAAAATCTGGTTTATGGCACCGGCTATCTTAGCATTTATTCCACCCCAGTTCTTAGGGGGTCGCATAGAAAAATCCCCGTTTCTAATTGCAATAAGCGATTGAAGCAATATTTCCCCTTGTGATTCTTGAGAATCCTGAATAAGTTCTTTTTTCATATTTTTTTAGTTTAATGTTTAATTTATTTTATTAAATTATTATGGACTTTATACGATTTATTTTTATACTGTGATCACAAAATTTTCTCTGGTCGGTTGTGTAATATTTTGTGGTACTATAAGTGTAATAATCGTTTGATGAATTATTTTTTTGAATTGTGAAAATTCAGAGGGTTTGCGAATGAAATACTCCGCCCCGTTTTTGTAAAGCAGGTTCACAACCTCCTGTTCAAAGGAAGTGGAGAAAATGATTACAGGAACCTGTTTGAGTCGTTGGTCAAGTTTTATTTCTGATAAACATTCGAAGCCATTTTTGCGGGGCATATTAAGGTCAAGGAAAAGGACATCAGGTAATTTGTTTGTTTCATTGTTGAGGTGCTGCATGAGTTGTTCTCCGTCATGTAGGGATGAAAGCTTTGTTGGTAGCTGTAATTCTTCTACTGCTTCCTTAAAAAAGATGCAATCATCCGTATCGTCATCTGCAAGCAATATACTCAGTGCGGTTGAATTCACATTTAAATAATTTAACCGTGCTTTAATTGTTTTTTATTGTATTCTCCGAATTGCATTTCCCCAATTTATTTTTCAGTTTTTTTTGTACGCTTCGGATGATCGTTATTTGATGCGTTAAGGATATATTTCAATGGGGTTCTGGAGAATATTTCTTCTGCTGCAATTGGAAGTGCATGGTGTATTACCTGTTTGAGTTGTGCAAAATCACTGGGCTTGTGGATATATACATGCGACCCGCTTTTGAAAAGCATGTTTATCGTGTCCCAGGAGTTTGATGTTGAAAACATGACCACAGGAAGTTCTTTCAACTTTGGATTTCGTTTTATCTCAGATAAACATTCCAGGCCGTTTTTGCGGGGCATATTGATATCGAGAAAAAGAACATGCGGCAGTTGTTCTGAATTTTCAGCCAGGAAATTCATCAGTTCTTCTCCGTCATGCACGGTTGTAAGTTGAGCAGATAGTGACAATTCTTCCAGGGCATGTTTAAAAAAGTTGCAATCATCCAAATCGTCATCTGCAAGCAGTATATTCAAATTTTTTGTATTCATGTGTTGGAGTTTTTAATTATTTTATTGTTTTGTCCAAAGGACTCCTTCGGAGAAAATATTTTATCATCATTTTTTCTTTCCCCCATTAAGCGATCTTTTTTCTATCACCTTAATAAGTTCATTGTGAATGAGGTCTTTGATCTGTACATAATCACTGGGCTTGCGAATAAAATTTGCTGCTCCAATCCCGGAGAGTGTCTTTATCAAGCCATCTTCATACGCCATGTCCCGTGGGTATGATGTGGAAAGCATGACCACCTGAATATCTTTTAACCTGTCATTTTCTTTTATCTCTTGTAAACATTCGAACCCGGTTTTACGGGGCATGCTCAGGTCCAGAAAAATAAGATCGGGAAGATGTTCAATGTTTTCAAAAAGATAACTCATGAGCTGATCTCCGTCACGAACAATGCTGAGATTACTTTCAATGGGTATTTCCTTTAAAGCTTTCTCAAAGAAAAAACAGTCATCAGCATCGTCATCTGCAAGCACAATATTCACTTGTTTCATATTCATGTGGTGCAGGTTTTATTTAAGCGCATATTTTGAAAATAACTTGTCATAATTTTATTTCCTCCAGGTTAAGCCGGCTTTCTTTTATCACTTTGCGAAGCGAATGGAGAATAAGTTCTTTAAGCTCAGCAACACTACCGGGCTTGCGGATATAATCCTGTACTCCTAATTTATAAAGCACCCCTATCATGCCTTGTTCGTAATTAAAGTCCTGGGTGTACGATGTAGAGAACATGACTATGGGAACATCTTTTAGTTTTACATCTTCTTGCATCTCCGTTAAACATTCGAACCCGCCTTTACGGGGCATGCTGAGGTCCAGAAAAAGAACATCGGGTAGCTGTTCTGAATTTTTAGAAAAATAATCCATCAATTGCTCGCCGTCATTAACAGTGGTAAGCTCAGCATCAATGGGTATTTCTTTTAAAGCATTCTCAAAGAAAGAACGATCATCAGCATCGTCATCTGCCAGCAGAATGCTAAGAGGGGGTTTTCGTTGTTCAGAATTCACTGTAATTAATTATTTAATTGTTACTGACTGTCCGTATAAAGCAACCATATTTTCCTTTGAACCACATAGGCACACCTGCCTGCCGGCAGGCAGGTAGAAACATAGGTATTCACACATAGGCCTGATTGCCGTCAGGCAGGTTTCTATGTGATTCTTTCTATTGTGTGCTATGTGTCTATGTGGTTCCAATATAAGGTTGTGATTTGCGGACAGTCACTTAATTGTTTTTAAAAAACAGGAAGCATTAAGCCCTGTCCATATACCAGTTCAATGTTTTTTCCATTTTTTTATAACTGAAAATAGTCGTGATAATTTTTTGTAACCTGATAAATGCCGTTTCGCTTTTCACCACATAATCGAATGCACGGTGGTGCATACAATTTATCGCCACGTCAATTTTATCCTGACTTGATAGCATTATTACAGCTATATCAGGATTGGTAGTTTTTATTTTATCCAGCGTCTCCATTCCGTTGATGGCATTTTTATCAATACCATCCAGATGATAATCCAAAATGATTACATCGGGGCTGTGTGATAAATTTTCAATGCAACGTTCACCTGTTGAAAAAGTTTCAATCGTAAAATCTCCATGCTGAAGAAATTCAATTTCCAGTGATTTTAAAAACAGCGCATCAT
>JANPEU010000154.1:0-4366 GCA_031423175.1 Bacteroidota bacterium | reverse complement strand
GAATATATGCCATAGAGTTCATCTACTTGTACGGTTCCGTCTTTACAAACTTTTGCCAAATCATTTCTTACCAGGTCCACCACCATTACATTTTCACTTCTGTCTTTTTTACTTTTATATAATTCCTCTTTTTGTTTTTCATCATCAGCCTTATTTTGAAGATTTCTTTTGGATGTTCCTTTAATCGGTTGCGAAAGAATATGGTTTCCCTGTTTTTTTATATACCGTTCGGGGCTGGCACATATCAGCCACTTGTCATTGAGTTTGTATAAAGCAGAAAACGGGTTGGGAGAAAGTGCAGAAAGCTTTTTATATACTTCCAACGGATTTATTTTAGCATCCTCCGCATAAAACTCCTGGCAAAAATTGAGTTCATAACAATCGCCGCGGAGTATATGTTGTTTCAATTTATTAATAATGCTACAATACTCTTCTTTATCTACCCGGCTTTTAATTTCTATTTTGCCGGATAAAACAAACTCCTGAATTTTGGTATCGCTAATTGATTCAAATATTTTCGACGGATCTTCTGCTTCTATTATTATTTCATTCTCGCTAAGACGGATGATAATTTCGGGTTCAAAAAAATACAAATCCGAAAATTCAATTCCATCCGGATGATTGGAAGATAAATCTTCAATTTCATTTTTCAAATCATACCCTAAATGACCAAACAGCCATGAGGGTTTATCATTGATAAATTGCTGTAACTGTTCCAGGGCATTTCCGGCATTGCAACTTAAATCTCTTTTTACACCAACAGCCAGCAAACATTCTTCGCTATGCGGTTCTATCTGATAACTATGATTATCTAAAAAACAAAAAATGCCGAACTGGTTTACCCAATTCAGCATCTTATTTTTTATAATATTAAAATTAGTAACAGGAAATGCGGTGCGAATAGAAATTGTGTTATTCAAAAAAATAAATTTACCTGAAATATGGTGAAATGAATTTTAATAACCATCGTCATCACCATCTTCATCATCATCATCGCCACCGCCAAACAAATCTTTAAACTCATCATCCACTTTCATATCATCATCATCATCGCCACCCTTGCCCGATTTTTTTCCTTTCGAAGTTGGCACCTCAAATTCATCAAAGTCAGGATCCCAGGCTTCTTCTTCTTCCCCTTTTTCCCATTCATCTTTTTCATCGGTGCCGCTATCATCATCGTCATCATCATCTTTTCCTTTTTTAGATGAAGTTTTAACGCTGCCTTTTTTAGCCGTTGCTTTTACCACTATTTCTTCATCTTCAAAATCATCATCATCATCTTCTATTTCTTTTTTTGATTTTGAAGATAGCTTCTCTGCATTTTCCTTTCCGGATTCATTAAAAGCTTTTCCGGAGTCCTTACTTAATTTAATTGATTTTGACATAGTCTTGATAGGATTGTTTACGTAAAATTTCAGCGAAGTTTTTAAATTGCCAAATTTTTTGCCACAATTTTTTAGATTAAATTTTTATTACCCAAATCATAAAAACCAAAAACCTTTTTATTTTAGCCCACATGTATCAACTGATCCCTTCCCGGACCATTCGAAATATAATGAACATTTACACCAAGGTAGTTATTTATAAAATCAACATAGCTTTTCATTGTTGCGGGTAAATCCTCAACCTTTTTCGCATCTGTAACCGGTACGCCCCAGCCAGCAAATTTTTTATAAAGAGGTGTTATCGCCATTTTGCTCATATTCATTGGCACTTCAACTGTATCAACGCCACCAATAGTATAGGCTGTACAAACTTCCAGTTCCTTAAAAGTGTCAAGCACATCGGCTTTTGTCATAATAATTTTTGTAACACCGTTTACCATACAGGCAAATTTCAACGCTACTAAATCAATCCATCCGCAACGACGCGGACGACCGGTAGTAGCCCCAAACTCATTTCCGATTTTTCTCAACTCCTCGCCTGTTTCATTTTCTAATTCAGTAGGAAAAGGACCACCACCTACACGGGTACAATATGCTTTTGTAACTCCAAAAACATCCACAATTTTTTGTGGTGCCACTCCTAACCCATTGCATACACCCGCCGTAATTGTACTGCTTGAAGTTACAAAAGGAAAAGTTCCAAAATCAATATCTAGCATGCTACCTTGTGCACCTTCAGCAAGAACTTTTTTACCCTTTGCTATTTGATCGTTTATAAAATATTCCCCTTTCACAATATTCAACTCTCTTAAAAACTCCAGAGCTTCAAAAAATTCTTCTTCCCAGGCTGTAATATCTTCACTGAAAGAATAATTATCCAGCAACCGCTGATGTTTCATACGGAGTTTGATATAGGAGGTAGTAAAATTTTTATCTAATAAATCGCCAACCCGAATACCATTGCGACCCGTTTTATCCATATAAGCAGGCCCAATGCCTTTCAATGTACTTCCAATTTTCTGAGTTCCTTTCGATAGTTCGGCAGCTTTATCCAGTGCACGGTGTGTAGGAAGAATTAAATGTGTTCGTTCAGCCACAAAAAGATTTTTTTTATAATCAACACCAAAAGATGCAACCGTATCACATTCTTTTTTTAACGTAATCGGATCAAGCACCACACCATTTCCAATCAGGTTAATTTTATTTTCATGAAATACTCCCGAAGGAATTTGATGCAGTACTACTTTTTTATCACCCACATAAAGAGTATGTCCGGCATTGGGACCACCTTGAAAACGTGCCACCACATCATAATTTTTAGCAAAAAAATCTACAATCTTTCCTTTGCCTTCATCGCCCCATTGTAAACCAAGAATTACATCTACCATAATTAATATCCCCCATCCCCTAAAGGGGAGCTAAGAAGCTCTCCGATAAAAAGGAAAATTTAAAAATTATAAACAATTTTTTGAATAAACTTTTATTACATTTTAGAACTCCTGTTGAAAAATCTTTCGGAAGAAGATTATTACCAAAATTAGTTGGGATTCCCAAACTAAGTTCTCCGCCAGTTGGCGGAGACAGAGGGTTCAACGGGGGCAAAAATAAGGGAACAAAAAAAGCCACCGCCTATTTCCGGAAGCTCTTTTAAAAATTCTTTCCACAAATCATTCGTTAGTAAAAATTATACATTTTAAGCAGGGATAAATCTGAAAGCCTAATTCCCTCCTGAATATTCGGGACTATTTATCAATTCCTCAAATATCACCTAACCAACACCACCGTCCCCTTTTTGGTAACTAACTTTCCATCTTTGGTTATTCCCTGAATTATCCATGGAAAAGTTCCGGATGCTTGCTTCACTCCATTTATAGTTCCATCCCATCCTCTATTCAATGAACTTGTACTAAATATCATTTGGCCCCAACGATTAAATACGTGGAAATAATTCAGTTTTTCAATACCAACAGGAAATGGTTTAAAATCATCATTCAATCCGTCACCATTTGGTGTAAATGCAGTAGGCAAATAAAGATCGGGTCCTTTATAAACTCTGATATTAATATACCCTTCACCTTTACATCCAGCCACTGTGCTTGCTGTTACAGTATAGGTTACATCCTTGTTTACGGTAATAAACGGATTTGGAATTGTTGGGTTATTTAAATCAAAGGATGGTGACCAGTTGTAAATATTAGCAATTGATACGGCATTCAACTGAAATAAATCTCCGGCATATACTACTGTATCTTTTGGAGAAGTTTTCACTTTTATTGGTGGCGTTACATTTATGGTCATTTGATCGGTAGTTAACGAGGGACAACCATTCATATCAGCAATAATTCGCATTGTATATGTCATTGTATTATCCGGGGTTACTGTAGGTGCAGCCGAATTTGTGCTACTTAAAAAAGTAGCAGGAGTCCAATTATAAACTACCCCCCCGTTTCCCTTCATTTGATATGATTGTCCATAACAAATAAGACCATCGGGGCCTGCATCCGGAATTGGTGCCGCATTGATATTTAAGAGCATTGTATCTTCCTCAGTACATCTGCCGAGTGTGTAAGAAATAATATATAGTTGAGATGTAGTTGGATTAGCAATCGTAGCTGCTGTATTTGTACTACTCAAACCAACTGGAGGGCTCCATGAATAGTTTGTAGCATTTGAAACAAAATTTATTGGTGTCGAACTTCCTTCGCAAATAAGCTGATCTGGTAACGGAGTATGAGTAAGGTTCGAACTTAATGCAACAATAATATTTGTAGCCGTATCTGTACAGTTCAAATTATCTTTTGCAATAACCGAATAGATTCCTGGCGATACATTAAAAATATTTGATGCCTGATAATTTGAACCATCGATCGAATACTGATAAGAAGAATTACCACCTGTTGCAGATGCCGTTATTCTACCATCATTTCCTCCATCACAACTTGCAGTCAATGTAACTGCAGTTGCAACGATCGGCAAAGGTT
>JANPEU010000153.1:0-2059 GCA_031423175.1 Bacteroidota bacterium | reverse complement strand
GGGCCGGTAATACGGCCCGAGTATATCGGTTGTAGTTTCACAATCTCCTTCAAAGTTTGTTCCATTAAAACGGATAAAACCTGCTGCGCTTATAGCCATAGCTGTAAATGCTGTGTTTTTAATAAATGTGCGACGTTGCATAAATTATTTTTTGTTGTGATGAAATATTTCAGTGGGGTGCGAAGAAGAATTAAAGGATAAATGAATGTACAAATATTTTACTCAAGATGATATTCTTTCTTTATAAGTGAATCCATTTTCACTGCCCGCTCCAGAGCATTTTTTATATTTATATTCCCCCATTCAATACCCAAAGCATATTGATTAAGCCGGTTTACAAATTTTTGCAGTGTATATTTTTCGTCAGTTATAAAAAAAGGTGCTTCAGGTAACTGAATGGGGGAATCATTCCACGACGAAGTATTAAATTTTTCCCTTACAACAGCCGATTTAAAAATTTCAACCGATGCTTCATTCATAGCTCTCCATAATGGCAAAATATATTCGCTCTGCATATTGTCTACATAACTCTTAATATACCCATCATAGGCTATTATCAAATCAGAAACTGATTGTTTCCTGATAAGACGAAAATTGCCGGAATTTTTTAACTGGGAAATGGTCCTGTCCGAATACCTCCATCTTGCAAATAAAGTTAACCATACCTGGTGCTGGTATATTTGCGCGGCATTTTTTTCCATGATACCACCCGGTTGCAATAAGGGTATTAATAAATCAATATGCTTAGCAATATCCGAAAAGGTATTTTGCATGAGATTAAACATAGCTGTATCAGCCCTTATATCCTCCAGCATGCTTGCCATATATACTTTTTCCCGTTTGTGTTCTATTAAATGCTCTCTTTGGTTCTCAGCCATAAATCCGCAGAACACAGCGAGAAACAGCATTAAGAACTCCCAGAAATAATGCGTCCATTTTTTTCTTGCGGTATGAGTGTGTGCATGTACTTCCATAAATTATTTATTTCAGGTGATATTCTTTTTTAATGAATTCAATTAATCTTATTCCCCTTGACAGCAAATCAATATCCAGCCTTTTCAAATAAGCAAAGAATTTTTTCTGATCCCACATGTTATTATAAAATTCCTCTACATCATTTTTGTTTTGGGTAAGCAATGGAATACCCGGATATTGAAATCCATTATTGGTCGTATCCATCAAACGTATCTGAAAGAGTTTATTTTTTTCTAAACCGTAAGGCAAAGCAAGACTATTCATCTGTTCCTGTGTTATGAAAACCGTTCTCACTTTCGAATCATAATCCACAATGCTGTATGACACAGGCTTGTTTCTCAGAAGCCGCATACCGCCACTGTTTTTTAATTGTTGAATGGTCCGGTCGGTATAAATAAAATCAGGAAAATGCCTGCTCATTTCAAAAAAGAAATGAGCTCTTGAAGAGTTTTTAAAAACCTGAGGATTTGCCAATTCCTGCAAAAGACTGTCTTTAAGAACAAGCTTTTTGTCCATACTATTAATAATCCTTTTTAGCTGAGCTGTATCCTGTTTTAAATCTTCAACAAAAGATTTAATGTATTCTTTTTCCCGCCTGTTTTCTATCATGTGCTCCCGTTGGTTCTCTGCTAAAAAACCGCAGAACACCGCAAGAAATAACATTAAGAACTCCCAGAAATAATGTGTCCATTTTTTTCGGGCGGTATGGGTGTGGGTATGTACTTCCATTTATAATTTTTTAAGCAATTTATTTATAAGACAATGTATTTAAAAACTTCATTGCCTTTTTACAAATCAATGTTGAACCTTCTGCGGGTCGTTTTTCTTTAAACGATGGTATGCCTGCTTCTAAAATTTCGTAAAGTGTTTTTTCATTTATATGGGGTTTCACTTTATCATTTACCGATGCAAGGATTAGCTGGTTTTTTCTGCTTAGTAAAAGCATAAAAATAAAAGGTTTGTTTGTAATGTCGGTTACAAATTGATTTACCAGGTTATCTGCATAGGCTCCATTTGATACATCCAATGTGTCTGTATTTATCAGAACAATTCTCCCCGTACTTTTTCTGTACTCCTGCAGCAT
>JANPEU010000152.1:0-13581 GCA_031423175.1 Bacteroidota bacterium | reverse complement strand
AAGATTTGCGTCTCATAGCGAAGCAGATAATAAAATACTTCTGGCAAATATTGAAGAATCATTACACAACTGTCGCCAGAGTATAGTGTGGATACGTGAGCAAAGAATAAAAAACGGAACCAGTCTTGCGCAAACATTTTTATTAGTCCGTCTTCAGCAGCAGATAGAAAGAATGTTTATAATACTGGATGTATTGGACAGCAACAAAGAATTTAATACAGAACGTTTCATTTCCTATTTTCATACCGTAGTAAGAAATGAAAATAGAAAATATAGTTTAGGAGAGTTTTTAAATCAAAATCTTGGACTACTTGCTTACCAGATAGCTGAGCATAAAGGAAAAAGGGGCGAACAATACATTACAAATACAAGCAAAGGGTTTCGTCAGCTTTTTTTTAGTGCATTAGGTGGGGGATTGATTATTTCATTTATAGCCATCCTGAAAAATATGATTGGGCTAATGAAATTTTCTCTTTTCGGGCAGGGCTTTTTATACGGTCTCAATTATTCACTTGGCTTTATTTTAATTGATCAAACTAAATCAACACTTGCTACCAAGCAACCTGCATATACTGCTTCGGCAGTTGCTGCATCTATCGATAAGAAAAAACTCGGTGACAGACCCGATATCAGAAACCTGGTTATTACAATCGCAAAAGTAAGCCGCAGTCAAATTGCATCATTTGCCGGAAATTTAATTGTTGTATTTCCGCTTACTTATATTCTTGCATGGCTTTTTCATTTAGGTATGGGTTATAAATTAGCTGCCGGTGATACTGCAATAAAATTGCTGCATGATCAGCATCCCTTTAATAGTCTTGCATTACTCTTTGCATGTTTCACCGGATTCTTTTTATTTCTCAGCGGATTAGTGGCAGGTTATGTAGAAAATCATATTGTAAATGGAAAAGTAGCAGAGCGGATAAAAAATAATCATGCATTTGTAAATACCATGTCGCCCCGTAAATTAAATTGGATTGTAAATGTGGTAGAGAAACATGCGGGTGCAATTTCGGGAAGTGTTGCACTCGGTTTTTTTCTTGGTGTAGCGGGGCCTTTAGGAAAATTTCTGGGAATTCCATTTGATATAAGACATATCACCATTTCGGCCGCCAATACTTCAATCGGTATGTATGGTGTAGATAATAATGTTGCCTTTGGTTATTTGCTTACCATCCTGGGTGGGGTATTTTTGATCGGCTTTTTTAACTTCCTTATCAGTTTTGTCTTTGCCTTTACAGTCGCCATACGCAGCCGTGGTATTACGCTGAAAGATTATCCTGAATTTTTTGGTATCCTCTGGCGTTATATGAAAAAATATCCAAAAGATTTTATACTGCCTTCTAAAAGATTAAGAGTGGTGGAGGAGTTGAAATAATTGAATATTCTTTCTTAAATAAATTTGGCAGAAAAGCACACAGCCTTATCTTTGCAATCCTTTCAAAAAGGGAGTTTAGCTCAGTTGGTTTAGAGCATCTGCCTTACAAGCAGAGGGTCGGCGGTTCGACCCCGTCAACTCCCACAAAACCCTCCACTACTGCGGAGGGTTTTTCTTTTAATTCGGCTGCACCGCAGGAAAACGATACATCTGTCCATCCAGTACAAATAATTCATCTATTTCAAAACTCCAGTATTGGTACAATGGAGATTTTTTGAGTAATTGTTTTACTTCCGTTTTTGTTTTCGCATTCAACGTTATCCATACCCGTTGGCTTTCCATACTTACCACATACTGATCTATTACTTCTTTATTGATAAGATGATTGATGTAGGTACGATGCGAAGGAATCAATGCTGCAAACTCTTCGTTCCATTGAAAATGTATTGTAACCTGGTATTTTTTCATTTATTTAATTGACAGGATAAAAGTAGGGAAGTTTATCCACTCATTAGTATCGGGTAACTGTCCTTTGAATCCGCAAACTGCTCAAACTGGATAGCAGCAGCTCATGAATGACAATAGTTTTATCAAACCTTAAATGCCGTTTCTTTTCTGTAACTTTTAAAAACTTAAAACCGGCAGGAGGGGTTTGTTATGAAAAAATATATCTTAATCGCTACATTATTGTTTGGATGCTTTTTACGAGCGACTTCACAAGTTGTTCCATCTATTGTTACTGATAGTATTAATCTTTTCACTGCAATCAAAACAGTTGAGCATTTAAAAGACAATGCAAAAGTGGATATGCTCAATTCAATTGCAGCAAGAACAACTTTTATCCTATCGCATGAAACGAGGCTCGCCATTGGATATAAATATGCTACCGAAGCCCTACAAGAAGCAAAACAACTCAATTACAAAGCCGGTATTGCCAGGGCCCTGCTTACACTTTCTGCCACCAGCTTTTATCCCAGCATGAACATGCCAGGAGATACCGCACTAAAACATGGCTATTTTTTAAAGGCCTTTGAAATAGCACAGGAAATAAATAATCATGAATTGCTTGGGTGGTGTTATTATGGAATTTCAGGAATGCCCTCTTATACAAAAAATAATACTAACATTATAATAACCTATTACAATAAAGCCATTGATAATTTTTTAATAGCAAAAGATACTTTATTCGCAGCTCAAGTTACCGCCGAGTTAGGTTACACTTATAGTGTAATGGGCGATTATGAACATGCGTTTGACTATGCCAGGAAAAGCCTCGACCTGGCAAAAAAAAGCGGAACTGATTTTTCACTCAGCTGGAAGCAATACAATGTGCAGGCTGCATTAAGCGACATAGCTGGTTTATATACTACCGCCGGTGACTATGAAACCGCCATGAATTATATTTTGGAAAATGAGCGTTATGGAAAAGAAAATAAATCAGGCTGGGAAAATTTTGACAGGGACATAGCTAATCTTTATTGCTCCATGGGCAGATACGATTCAGCCATGGCCATTGCAAACCGCATAGATGACTTTGTTCCGATAGGTATATTCCCCGGCAAATCTGCACTGCTGGGAGAAATTTATCTGAATGGCACTAAAGAATATGATAAAGCAATAAAGGAATTTACAAGGGTGCGTGATACAGTGCTGCTACACTTGTCTGACACGGTTTATTCTACAGCCCAGTGGCTGATAAAAATAGGCCGGGCTTACGACGGCAAGAAAAATTATACAACCGCTTTGCGATTCATGCAAGATGGATTGAAACTGCTAGAAGAAAAAAACAATCGTCCGCTGATGATGGATGGATATAAGGCGATATCAACCGTGTATCATCATCTTGGCAGGAATGCCGAAGCTTATGATTATTTATTGAAACAAAATGCCATCAAAGATTCCATTCAGAGCAAACAGTTTTTGCTGAGGATTTATAATTCAAAAAAAGAAGCAGAAGATGCCATGAAAGAATCCCGGATTGGATTATTAAATAAAGACAATAAAATAAAAGAACAACAACTGAAGCAGCAAGCTACCGTTAAAAATTTTCTGATTGCAGTTTTCATTGCTTTTGTTTTTATTGGGGTTTTTGTTTACAGAAATCTAAGATTAAAAAGAAAAAATGAAATGATGCGAAGGGAAAGGGCAGAGGATGAGTTGAAAGTACATCAACTCGAAAACGAAAAAAAGCAGAGCGAATTAAAACAGCAAGCCGCTGAACTGGAGATGCAGGCACTTCGTGCACAAATGAATCCTCATTTTATTTTTAATTGTCTTAGCTCCATTAACAAGTTTATTTTAAAAAATGAAACGGAAGCCGCTTCTGATTATCTTACCCGGTTTTCCCGCCTGATACGAATGGTTCTTATCAATTCTCAAAAATCATTAATTACCCTGGAAGATGAACTGGAAATGCTGCGGTTATATTTAGATATGGAAAGATTGCGGTTTAAAAATTCTTTTGAATACAATATTCTTTTTAAAAACACAGTTGATGCCGGTGCTATCTATCTTCCACCTTTGCTTTTACAGCCTTTCTGTGAAAATGCTATCTGGCATGGGCTGATGCATAAGGAAGGACAAGGAGTATTAGATATTGCTATGATGATGGAGGATAATATCCTAAATTGTACCATCACTGATAATGGAGTTGGAAGGAAAAGGGCGGCAGAGTTGAATAGCAAGTCAGCCGAAAAAGAAAAATCATTGGGTTTAAAAATTACAGCAGGCAGACTTAAATTGCTTAACCGTAATAACGGGGCACAAACATCTTATACGATTGAAGATTTGTATGACGAAAAAGGAAATGCTGCCGGAACTAAAGCAATTGTGCAGATAAAATATAAAAATTCAGTCGAAGAATATATTTCTAATTAAAAAGATTATAACGAGCTGTCGTAAAGGTATTTTCAACACAGAGATACAGAGCTACAGAGATACACGGAGAATTGAATTTCGATTCCGGCTTTCTCTGTGAAACTCAAAATACTCTGTTGCTCTGTGTTAAATTATATCAATTGAGGCAGCTATTGGAATATGATTAAAGCTATAATTATTGATGACGAACCGAACAGTTGCGAAGCATTGGCAGTGCTGTTGGAACGCTATTGCCCGGAAGTGGAGGTGACAGGTATTTATAATAATGGCGCAGATGCACTAACTGCTATTCGCCAGTTTCAACCTGCACTTGTTTTCCTGGATGTGGAAATGCCAAAGATGAATGGTTTTGAAATGCTGGAGCAATTGCCTTCCATAAATTTTGATCTCATCTTTACTACCAGTTATGATAAGTATGCATTGAAAGCAATCCGCTTTAGTGCTATTGATTATTTATTAAAACCTGTTGATCGGGAAGAATTGCAAAAGGCGGTGCAAAAAATAGTTCAAGGATTACAAAAGCCAATAGCACAACAATTAGAAATTTTAATGCAAAAAATAAATAACCCTACCAAACCTATTGGAAAAATTGCGATGCCTACGATGGAGGGTTTACAGATGATACCCGTTGACTCCATCATCAGTTGTGAATCTGACAGTAATTATACCATTTTGCATTTGAAGGACAAACAAAAAGTAATTGTATCCCGCACATTAAAAGATATTGAGGAAATGCTGGAAGATCATTCCTTTTCAAGAGTGCATCATTCCTATATGGTAAATCTGAATGAAATACAGAAATACATAAAAGGAGAAGGCGGGTACCTGCTGATGAGCGATGGCTCTACCGTAGATGTATCACGTAGCAAGAAAGAAATTCTATTAAAAAGGCTTTTACCGGACAGGGAATAATATTTTAGCCAGTATTCGTACAACCACACCCGCATTTCATACATACAATCCTTCCTTCATACATTCTCACTGGCGGCAGCTATGGTTGCGCCTTAGTTTTATAAAACCTGATTGCCGTTCTATTTCGTAACTTCTCTTTACTATTTTAAAACCTAAAACCGGCAGGAGGGTTTTGTTATGAGAAAAATAATTTGCCTTGCATCACTAATCTTAATGTTTTCATTGGCGTTTTCACAAACTTCACAAGACGAGGATAGTACCCGCCTTGCTAATTTGAAAAAAGCACTAGTAAGTGCAACCGGAACAAATAAAGTGGACATCCTTAATGATATTGCATACGAATATGTGTACCTAAAATGGACCAGCACTAATGGTTTTAAAGATTCTGCCAGCAAATACCCAAAATGGGCAAATACTGAGGCATCGAAAATCAATTATAAACATGGACTGGCCCGATCACTTCTTCACTTAGGTGATTCCTCAGAGAAAAAAAATAATCTGGAAAAAGCTATACAAATTGGCAATGAAACAAATGATCATGAAGTGCTGGGATGGGCATATTATAGTAGTGGCGGCAATCAACCTGAAAACTTTAAGAAATCTGTAGATGAGTTTAGAAAAGGTGGATTTGAACAAGATGAAGCAGAAGTGAGTACCTGGCTAACAACTATTCTAATCTACTTAGGTAAATATGAAGAAGCTTTCCCGTATGCAGAAAGAAACCTTTCAATTACAAAGAAAAAAAGGACCCACACCATTGGCTTGCAGGATGTTTTGGTTGAAGCTTCTTATAACAATATTGCCGATTTATATAAAGTTGCCGGTGATTATCAATCAGCACTCGGTTACCTGCATGAAGCAAGACAATACAGTTTAATGCATAAAGATGACTGGTTAATGAACAGAGTCATTGCAGAATTACACCTTAAGTTAGGCAATGCTGATTCTGCACTTTTCTATCTACAGAAAGAACCCGTTGGTGCGTGGACAATTTTAGCCACTGGAGAGGCTTACTTTCTGAAAAACGAGTACGATCATGCTATTAGCTTATATAACCGGGCAATTGATAGTGTGCTTATGCCTAGGGCAAAACCTATTTATAAAATCAATAATGGATTTATGTTTGATGTGCTTCTAAAAAAAGCAATGGTGTTCAATGCAAAAAAAGACTATTCAACTGCTTTGGAGTTGATTAGGAAGTCTGACGAATATAGGATTACAACAATACCCGGAACAATAGATTACAACCTTAACAGATTAAAATTATACTCTGACATTTATCATGGGCTGGGCAAAAATGATAGTGCATTCAGCTATCTTAACCAATACATTTTATTTAAGGATTCTATTGATAATAAAAGAATGATCTGGCGATTAAACATGAAGTTAAGTTCAATGAAAACTATCGCTGCCAATGCAAAAAAAGAAACTGATTTGGCATTGAGCAAACAAAAATTACAGAAACAGGTGTTCATTCGAAATGGACTTGCTGCCGGACTACTTCTGCTTTTTGTTATAGGATTTTTTATTTTCCGAAATTTACATTTAAAGCGAAAGAATGAAAAACTGAAACAGGAAAAGGCAGAGAAAGAATGGGCATTTCAAAAATTAGAAAGTGAAAAGAAACAAGCAGAACTCCATCATCGTGCAGCTGAACTGGAGATGCAAGCATTGAGGGCACAGATGAACCCCCATTTTATTTTTAATTGTCTCAGCTCCATCAACCGCATCATTATGAAAAATGATAGCCAGTCTGCATCAGATTATCTTACCCGTTTTTCCCGGCTGATGCGGATGGTGCTCATTAATTCGCAGCGATCAATGATAACACTGGAAGATGAATTGCAGATGCTAAGGCTGTATTTAGATATGGAAAGATTGCGTTTTAAAGATTCATTTAATTACAGTATTATTTTTACCAATACAATTGACGAAGGAGCAGTATTTGTTCCGCCGTTATTGCTGCAACCTTTTTGCGAAAATGCGGTATGGCATGGATTGATGCAAAAAGATGGCCACGGCCAGTTGAATATAGAATTAAGCATGGACAACAAAGTGCTGCAATGCACCATTTCTGATGATGGTATTGGACGAGAAGCAGCGGAAAGATTAAAAAGTAAATCGGCCGGAACTCAAAAGTCAATGGGATTGAAGATTACTGAGCAGCGGCTGGCATTGCTGAATCAGGATAAAGGAATTCATACATTATATGAAATAGAAGACATGAAAGATGAAAATGGAGATGCGGCCGGAACAAAAGTGACATTAAAGATCGCTTATAAAGAATCGGTGGAAGAATCAGCTTAGCGTACTTTGCGCTAAACTTTTATTTTCTTTTCGGTTTATTTTTACCGCTAAGAAGAAACGCAAAGTGCTCAAAGAATAATTTGAAAATATAGTAAGCCCTTTGCGTTCTTTGCGAAAAACCTTTGTGTCCTTTGCGGTTAAATATTTTTTTACTGCATAGAACGCTAAGAAGAAACGCCAGGTACACGAAATATTAATTTCGAAATATGATCAAAGCTATAATTGTTGATGATGAAATAGATTGTTGCGAAACGATTGCAGCATTACTGCAAACCTATTTCCCGGGTATTGCATTGGCTGGCATTTATCACAACGGGGAAGAAGCATTACCCGCTATACTTCAGCAGCAACCTGATCTTGTTTTCCTGGATGTTGAAATGCCAAAGATGAATGGTTTTGAAATGCTGGAGCAATTGCCACAGGTTAATTTCGACATCATCTTCACCACGAGCTATGATCAGTATGCATTAAAAGCAATTCGTTTCAGCGCTATTGATTATTTATTAAAGCCAGTTGACCGTCACGAATTGCAGGTAGCAGTGCAGAAAGTAATTCAGCATTCACAAAGAACTATTTCAAAGCAGGTGGAAATATTGATGCAAAGAATCCATCAGCCTGCAAAATCCATCAGCAAAATTGCCTTACCCACCATGGAGGGTTTGCAAATGATACCTGTTGAGTCCATCATCCGTTGCGAATCTGAAGGGAACTACACCACTCTTATTCTGAAGAACAGGCAAAAAATAATTGTATCTACTGTTCTGAAGGATATAGAAGAAATGCTGGAAGACTATTCCTTTGCAAGGGTACATCGTTCATACCTTGTTAACCTGAACGAAGTGGAAAAATATGTAAAAGGAGAAGGCGGATATCTTATAATGAGTGATGGTTCAACGGTAGATGTATCACGAAGTAAAAAAGAAATTCTTCTGAAAAAACTTTTGCCGGACAGGGAATAATAAAAAAGTGGAACGTACTGGGCTCGAACCAGTGACCCCTACTCTGTCAAAGTAATGCTCTGAACCATCCCGATAGCTATCGGGAGAGCTAACGATTCTACTCAGGTTGACAGAATATTATTCATACAATTTTACTAACCTCTCAAAAATTTCCGGATATCTCTTCAAATCTTCAAAATACTTTTTACTTTTCATTTTTTTGATATGTGTTTCTATTTTCCTGGCTTGAGCATAATTTAAGTTTTCTTTTCTAAAATATATGACCCAATCTTTGGCTTTTGCCGTAAATGCTTTAGGGAATTTTTCATAGCGATGTTGTTCAATTCTCACTGTAAACTCCTGACAACTGCCAATGTAAAATTTTTTAAGAATTGGTGAATAAAGAATATAAACATCAGCCATTGTAAAAGAAAATGAATTTAGTGGAACGTACTGGACTCGAACCAGTGACCCCTACTCTGTCAAAGTAATGCTCTGAACCAACTGAGCTAACGTTCCTAAAAGTATTGCACCATCCCGATAGTTATCGGGGGAGCTAATATTTTTTAAATCTTCCATTCCACAATTTCATTCACCCATTCTTTCCGGTAAGGAGTTGTAATTTTAATATAGTTGTCAGTATATCCTTCCATCATCCCCTTATTCTCATGGCCTTCAAACAACACTTTTCTTGTCTGTTCAGTGTGTTGTTCTGTGAAGTATTGCATCTTCATATAAGAAAGATTGCGGAGTATTTTATTTCTTTCATGGCGGATGTTTACAGGAACTACAGGTTTAATGCTCAAAGCATGCGTATTATCTCTTTCAGAATAAGTAAATACATGCAGGTAAGAAATATCAAGTGTATGTAAAAAATCAAATGTCTCTTTAAAATCTTCATCTGTTTCTCCAGGAAAACCAACGATTACATCCACACCGATGCAGCAATGCGGCATTAATTTTTTTATCAGTGCAACTTTTTCTGAATAGAGTTCCCTCTTATATCTTCTTCTCATCAACCCAAGAATTTTATTACTACCACTCTGAAGTGGTATATGAAAATGCGGCATAAACTTATCGCTGTTGGCAACAAATTCTATTATTTCATTTGTAAGAAGATTGGGTTCAATTGATGATATGCGGTAACGATGAATACCGTCTGTTTTTTCCAATTCTTTAATCAACGAAAAAAAATTTTCTTCTACCAGACTCTTCTCTAAATCCCCCCTTCGGGGGGTGGGGGGGCTGGGCTTGAAATCCCCCAGGTTTACACCCGTCAGCACTATTTCTTTTACACCATGTGCTGCAAGATGTTTAGCATTTTTAATTACATTTTCAATTGTGTCGCTTCTGCTTTTTCCTCTTGCTTGTGGTATTGTACAAAACGAACATGTATAATCACAACCGTCTTGCACTTTTAAAAATGTCCTTGTACGATCGTTTAGAGAGAATGAGGAATTGAAGTCATTTACATCTTCAATATCGCAGCTTGAAATTTTTGCAGAATCACCTTTACTTAATTCTTTTAAATGATGGCTGATATTGAATTTTTCTGCAGCACCAAGTACCAGATCAACTCCCGGAATTTGGGCAATCTCTTTTGGTTTTAGTTGAGCATAACAACCGGTTATCACCACCAGGCTTTCAGGCGATTTACGTTGAATACGTCGTACCAATTGTCTGCATTCTTTATCGGCATTATCAGTTACCGAACAGGTATTTATTACATATACATCCACCTTATCGTCAAATTCTTTTTTTTCAAAACCATCTTTCTCCAGCATTCTTGAAAGAGTGGATGTTTCAGAAAAATTTAATTTACAACCCAATGTATGAAACGCAACTGTTCTTGCTTCTGCCATAGCGGACAAAGATAATGAGTTAGCGTTTCATAGTTATAAGTTCAGTTGTAAGAATGGAATACACTGCTTTAATAAGAAATATTTTGAATAAAGTTCATTGAGTCTTAGACAGTTCATTAAGGCTAACTATGAATAGATAAGGATTATTGAAGAAGATTTTCTTTCGGTTTTGTTTTATTTTTTTCTGACTTCTCTTTTAGTTTGTCTTCATTTTTATTTCCCCGGGGATCCATGAGTTGTTCGCCTACCGGGGCTTCGCCATCTTTTAATTTAAACGTAAATACTTTTTCAATATGCATCCATTTCCCGTTCTCCCATTTAAATCCTTCATAATCTCCATCGGGAACCAGCGTCCATTTATTTTCAGGCTCATCAGATTCGGAGATAAGATGATCTACCAAAATCATTTTTTCGTCATTAATGAAGTTTACTAATGTAGCCGCATCTTTTTTATATTCTATAAAATGACGGAACCGGGCTGGTTTTGGAATGGTGTCTTTATCAAAATTGAAATAGGGGCCACCAAATACGGGTTCATTTTTTTCATTGAATGCCAGTACCTCAATCCATTTTTTATTGCTGCGAACACCGTTATAATCCAATCCAAAAAGTGTATAAAAATTTTTACCCTTGAATTGTGTTTTAATCATATTGTAATAAACTGCCCCAATCCAGTTTTTATTCGTCCGGATACTATCATCTGCTTTCTTTGTCATTTCAGAGCAATCAATAAGTGGAATAAATTTAGACACACCATTAATCGGTTTTAGTTGAATAACGCCATGTTGCCGGTGCCAGTAATCATTGAAACTTATATTCCAGGTTATAATCCTGAAACTGGTATCAGGTGCATAGAGTTTTGAAATACCCACAACATTTTCTAACGGGAAATAAAATGAATTTTTTATCAGCAATGTTCTTACCAGCGTTTTTATAAACTGGCTGTCACTTCTCATTCTATCTTCTGTTAAGCTGTCGGTTATAATACGA
The DNA here is from genome assembly GCA_031423175.1 of Bacteroidota bacterium. Taxonomy (GTDB): domain Bacteria; phylum Bacteroidota; class Bacteroidia; order Chitinophagales; family Chitinophagaceae; genus VBAR01. Next base: position 2,317 of record JANPEU010000152.1, on the reverse strand, counting down.
CGGGCAAATGTTTTTAAGGAATCCTCTTTTTGTGCAAGTTGTTTTTTATCTGCCGAAGTAATATTTTGAGAAAACAGCTGATTACCAAAAAGCATCAGGAGTAGAAGGAAGAAAATTTGCTTGATAAATGTATTTTTCACCGGCTGAATTTAATGGAAACAAAGTTACATGATCTACTGATGTCAGAAACGTAAAAATGGTTGTATAAATTTTATTTCAACAACGAATTCTTGGTTATTATACCTCCAGAGAAAAAACTTTTACAAAGCTTTGGCAAATTCGATCAACGAATTGAAACGTAAATCGATGTCAGCGTTCGGAAATGGAACGTCGGGGTTTGTAGTTGCAACAAATACAGCGAACATTCCGGCATTGCGTGCAAATAACATATCGGTTGGCTTATTGCCTACCATGATGCTTTTTGATAAATCAATTTCTGAAAAATTATTTTTAGCCAGCATTGCCATTCCGGGATTGGGTTTGCGGAAAAAATTATTTTTCTCAGTGGATGTACAGTAATAGATGTTATCAATCTTTCCACCATTCGAATTAATTTCGGAAAGCATTAATTGATGAATGCCCGACAAATCATCTTCGGTCATCAATCCTTTTCCAATACCCCGTTGATTGGTTATTATAAATATGTGTTTGAATAAAGGGGCAACGATTTTGAGAGCTTCTAAAACTCCGTTATAAAACCTGAATTCGTTTTTATCTAAAATATAATCTTCTTTCTTTTCATGATTGAGTACGCCATCTCTATCCAGAAATAATGTCCAGCCATAATTTATTTCTTTTAAATTGAGTGGCGGGTGAACCAGTTCTGCCTGGGCCTTTTCAAAATCTTCGGGGATACCGATATCAATAAAATATCCTGGCTGAACGCTTCCTGCCATTCTGTTTTCTTTGCAAAAGATTTCTAAATAATTTTTTTCAAAAGAAAAATTTGCGCCTAATTCCTTTGAAAGAAATGCGGGTACGTTTAATACATAAACACCGCCGTTAATTAAACCTTCTTTGTAAAATTGTTTTTCGTGAAATTTTTCGATACTATTTTTACTATTAATTTCAACAGATCCATACCTGTCAAAATTCTGCATGGGTTTTATGGCAACGGTACATTCTGCATTTTTTGTATTATGAAGTTCAAATAGTTCATCAATATTAATTTTAAAAAGTGTGTCACCATTTACAATTAAAACATTTTCTTCAGTAGCCTGTTCTATTGCCAGCCGGATAGCACCACCCGTACCGAGTGGTTCATCTTCTATTACACATTTATAATTAATAGTTGCAAACCTTTCTTGTAAAAAAGACTCAATTACTTCATGCTTGTATCCTAATGAGAAAATAAATTTTTCAACTCCGTTGGAAAGAAGATGACGGATGACATAACTAAGAAAGGGTTCGCCACCAATGGGTGCCATACATTTTGGAAGATCGGGAACGGTATCTCTTAACCGGGTACCGAGTCCACCCGCAAGTATGATTGCTTGCCTTCCCCGCCCCCTTAGGTTGGAGCCTGAAGACTCTGCATTGACAAACGAATTTCCTGGCATGAATTTTTTTTAAAGTCTTTTAAGGGTTGGAGTTAAAATATTTTTTTTCAACTAACTCGCAAATAATATGACCAACCATAATATGACTTTCTTGTATTCGTGGTGTATCAGTTGATGGGATATTAATTAAATAATTACTCAGTTCTTTCATCTTTCCTCCTGTTGCTCCTGTAAAACCAACAGTAATCATTTTTTTTATGCTTGCAGTTTCAAATGCCTTTAAAATATTTGTTGAATTGCCCGAAGTGGAAAGCCCAACCAATACATCGCCTTCTTTGCCGATGCCATCAATCAACCTTGAATAAATTACATCAAACGAATAATCATTGGCTACCGCAGTAAGATATGATGTGTTGCAATGCAAAGCTTCTGCTGGTAAAGCTTTGCGGTCCGTATAAAACCTGCCGGAGAATTCTGCTGCAAGATGTTGCGCATCTGCTGCACTACCACCATTGCCACAAAAATAAACGTGATTGCCATTTTTAAATGCAGATGTGATTGCGTTCACCACATCACAAATAGTTTTAATCAATTCATCATTTTCCAGCACCTGCTTTTTTACATCTATTGATGCTTGAATAATTTTTTTTATTTTTTCCATAGTAAAAATTTTAATTTAAAAACAAGAAACAAGAAACAAGAAACAAGAAACAAGAAACAAGAAACAAGAAACAAGAAACAAGAAACAAGAAACAAGAAACAAGAAACAAGAAACAAGAAACAAGAATCAAGAACCAAGAACCAAGAAACAAGAAACA
>JANPEU010000151.1:0-8498 GCA_031423175.1 Bacteroidota bacterium | reverse complement strand
TACAATTTTTTGATGAGGTCGAGATCGAATACCATTTCAGATTATTTTATATTTATTATTGAATATTGAAGATTTTAAGAGAGCCGCCTGAATCGTAGTGAGTTAAAAATAATCAATCTCAAATCTTCAATCTTAAATACTAACTTGCCGCGAATTTACGGAATCGGGATGGTTTTTAAAAGATGAAATTGGCGGTGTCTACAATATTTTCTAAATTAGCATCATGAATAAACTAAAAAGCTTTGTGGAATGGAATGCTTTTGGCGTATGTACTGCAATTGGCAATCGTATGGGTATTGCAACCAGTAAAATCCGTCAATATTTTATTTATACATCGTTGCTTACAATGGGTTCGCCGGTTATCATCTACCTCATTCTTGCTTTTTGGAGAAATATCAGAAAGTATATCTGGGCGGCAAAGAGAAACCCCTGGTACTATCTTTAATTCTAATAAAAAAAGCCACGAGTTCTTTGTGGCTTTATTATTTATTCTAATAGAATTAATCAATTCTTTTTTTATAAATCAATTTGATTTAATTGTTTCTAAAATAACAGCTCCGTTCTTTGCTTTTTCACCATATTTTTTTAATGCATCTGCTTTATCAAGAAAAGTGATACGATAAGTTCCTTTAATTGTGCCATTGTATTCGGATTCGGGTTCTTTTCCGTCCACTAAAATATATTGCCCGTCATTTTGCATAGACAACCCGCCGATGGATATAATTGCATTTTCAACAAGTGATGTACCGATAGAACTTAGAGGTTGTTCTGAAAGATTAGCAAGCTTTCCTTTCGAATTTATAGTGTTATTATTAACTGGAAATTCAGCAACTGTTATGGACTCTTTCCCAACTATCAAATTGGTTGGAAATCCTGCTACGGTTATAGCTTCATTCCCAAGACCTTTTTTGATTGGATATTCTGCAACAGTAATAGGTACAATACCCACGTTTTTATTTTTTGGGAACTCAGAAATTGCTATAGGTGTAGTCTCTACATCAGCAACTGATTCAGTAGAACTAATCTTTACTTTTTTCATTTCCGAAGGTTTCTTAGCTGGCGCAGGTAGTTCGGGTGGCTCTGGCGGTTCAGACATTTCTCCATACTTTTTTTCAAAATTCATTTTTTCCACGGGAACTGTCAGATTATAATTTTCTTTTTTGCCATTTATGAGCCACACTTCGGCTTTATCAAAATTGATATTTATCTTTTTAACATTTGCAGGAAGTTCAACCGATTTTGGAGCTGTTGGTTTTGCAGGTGGTGGTGGCGGAGGCGGGGGAAGAACCTCGCCATACTTTTTTTCAAATGAATTTTTCTGCTCCGCATTATTCAAATCATAATTTTCTTTTTTACCATCATTTAAAATAACAGTTGCAAGATTATTATTAATTGAAAGAGATTTGATAGCTGGATTTGCGGCTTTAAACCATTGCTCTGAATTTGGTAATGGCGGTGGTGGTGGGGGAATTTCGCCATATTTTTTCTCATACATTTCCGGAGTCTTATTCCATACAGTAAGTAAAAGCCGTTTTACTTCTTTTTTATTTTTGTCTTTAATAACAATTTCACATTCTCCCGATTTGTCTTTAATGTTAATAATATACCCTTTGCTATTGGGTTCAGTTACTTCGGGTACTGTATCTCTTAACTGGTAATCTATTTTTTTAATCGGGTTATCAACCTCATTCAAATTGAATGTTGGTTGCGGATTCGCAGATTCATTTTGATTTCGAAATGCAAGTAATAACACGATCGTTGCAGGTAATAAAAACAGCATTCGTAAAAGCTGCCGCTTTGTACTTTTTAATTTGTTCATCATGGCTATACGTTTTTTTAATGAAGAAAAATTGAATTGGGTTGCTATACTGTATTGATTGTTGCCTGTTACTTTCAGCAACAGGTATTGATATTCCTTTTTTGAAATGCCATTTTCCAACACTTTATTATCGGCTATAAATTCAAGGTTCTGGCGGATGGATTTTCTCAACAGCCATGCAAACGGGTTGTACCAGTTGATAAGGCAAAGTATTTCTGCCCAAATGATATCGCAGCTATGCCGCTGCTTTACATGAATAAATTCATGACGGATGATTTCTTTCAATTCCTCTTCGGTGTGCAGGTGACGATTGATAAAAATAGAATTACCAAAAGAAAATGGATTGATAGAATCATTGACCTGGTAAATTTTCATTTCATCTCCCGAGATAAATTCCGCTTTTTTCATCATTCTTCTGAAAGAAATAAACTGAATGAGCAACCGTACAAGCATAAATAACATACCTGCCATTATAAACAAACTTCCGATGAACCAATAGTTGATGGACGCAGTACTTCCTCCTTCTTCTATTGCAGGTTTATAAATTACAGGTACCCATTGCACAATATTTATTTCACTCCATTCATTTTTATGAAGCATAAGAGATATATCAACAAATGGAATAATGAAAGAAAGAATGGTGTATGCAAGAAGATACCAGCGGTTACTATTGTAGAAAGTAAGTCTGCGTAAAAGCAACTGGTAAAATAAAAATACTACTGCAAGACTTACAGAAAGTTTGAGTAAATAAATAAATAATGCCGGCATGACTAAAAGTTAAATTGTTTATCTATTGCCTTTCTCAATCATGGTTAAAATTTCTTTCAACTCTTTTGCAGATAGTTTTTTCTGCTCTACAAAAAAATTCACCAGTTCTTTATACGAGTTATCGAAATACTCTTTCACTACGGTTCCCATAAATTTCTTTTTATAATCCGCTTCAGAAATTTCCGGCTTATACAAATATGCATTTGCTACCAGGCGGCTGCTCAGGTAGCCTTTCTTCTCAAGGTTCTTAATTGTAGATGCTACCGTTGTATATGGGAGTAATTCATCAAGATGTTCCATAAAGGCTTTTACATTGCCTTCGCCAGTGCGCCAAACGGCCTGCATGGTTTCTTCTTCAGTATGTGTGAGCTTTTCCATATCTACGAAATTTTCGTAAACCTACGAAAAATTCGTAATGATCCAAATTAATTTTTACCGGAATCTGTTAAAAAATCAGAATTCGCAATACAGGAAAAACTTCAAGGTTAGTTTACAGCTACACTATTAGAAGAAATAAGTGTATTGCCGCTATAAAAGTTGACTTTGTAAGTACCGGGGATAGTAGTAGGGAGAATAATCGTATCCGCAGCCTCATAAATCGCAGTTGCACATATTTTGGGTTTACAGGGATAGGTACCGATTGGTCTTATTTCAAATATGTTTCCGGGTTGTGTTTTTACTTCTGATCTTAAAAATTTATAACACAAATCAGACCCAGTACAGCCATACCTTACACTAAAACTTGAGTTGGGAACAGCCACACCGGGCACAACAGTATATTGAACTGAAAGCTGCACCTCACATAAACTACCGTCGTTTTTATTTTTTCTGCAGGACAGCACAACTATTCCCATTAATACCAACATAAATAACTTGCGCATAAATTGTTTTTCTTTTTTCTGACAACTTCTAATACTTATTCGTTGCACATTGTCTGAAATTATATCAATTCGCTTAGTTTGGCTACAACTGTATCTACTTCTTCCTTTGTGTTGTGCTTGGAAAAAGAAAAACGAACCGCTACCAGGTTGGGATTGTTATTAATAGCACGGATGACATGACTACCTACATCGGCACCACTACTACAGGCACTGCCACCAGATACGCAGATATTATTAATATCGAGATTGAATAAAATCATTTCTGATTTTTCATTTTTTGGAAAAGAAGCATTTAAAACGGTATATAAACTTTTCCCTTTATAATCACCATTGAACTGAACACCGGAAATGTTTTTTTCCAATTGCCCAATCATATAGGTTTTTAATGACTGAATATACTGAGCATCTTTTTCAAGATTTGCATCTGCCAATTGCAAGGCTTTTGAAAACCCAACGATACCATAGAGATTTTCAGTACCGGCACGCATATTACGTTCCTGCCCGCCGCCATAGATAATTGGTTTTATTTTAATATTATCATTCACATATAAAATGCCCACTCCTTTTGGTCCGTGAAATTTATGTCCGGCGCCGGTTGCAAAATGAACCGGTTTGCTGCGCAAATCAATTTTATAATGCCCTACTGTTTGCACGGTATCCGAATGAAAGATGGCATCATGTTTTTTACAAATTTCGCCAGCTGCGTAAATGTCCAACAGATTTCCAATTTCATTATTGGCATGCATAAGACTTACCAGGCATCTTTCTTCATGTGCTGCCAGTTGTTTATCCAAATCTTCCAAATCAATATGTCCATCTGGCAATAGATTTACAAAACTGCTGCTCACTACATCATCATGATCGTAATGCTCAACCGCATGCAATACTGCGTGATGTTCAATTGGTGAAGTAATGATATGACGGCAACCTAAATCATGAATAGAAGCAGATATTGCCATATTATCGCTTTCGGTACCGCCGCTGGTAAAAAATATTTCACCTGGATGTGCATTTAATATTTTTGCAACTGTTTTTCTTGCAGTTTCAATTGCTAATCTTGATTCCCTGCCATACGAATAAATAGAAGATGGGTTGCCAAAATGAGTAGTCATATAGGGAATCATCGCATCCAGCACTTCTTTGTCTAGTGCGGTAGTGGCAGCATTGTCAAAATAGATTCGTTGCATATCTAAAAATGAGCCGCAAAGATAGGAGTTCAGATTTTTATCAACTCGGTATTATATGAAAGCGGGATAAGGATGGATAAAGAATCCATTTCATTCAATAAAATCCATTTTTTCCCAGTAAACCCTGGGGTCTCCGGTACTGTTACGTTTCTGCCAGTATGTCTTTACTGAAACTCTTTTTGAAAAATTTGGCTCAACAATCTCTGGTGAAGTTTCGTCAATATTGATTGCTGTAGTTTGAATCTTGTTATGCGGCGTATATATTTCAAGTATAGTCCCAGGCAATCCGACATAATGATGTATTCCAAACCCGGCCGGAAGTCTTGGTGAATACCACGCAATAATTTCTTTATCCCAAACTTTACCGATTGCCTTTATACAAGTGTCTTCAAGAATCACTTTTTTTTCATTCGTTATTTTCCATTGACAATCAGGAAACTCAGAAACGAGCAACGCTTCAGTTTGTGGTTCTTTTGGATAGCCATAAGGGTCAATGATAAGTTTCTTATTTATATTAAAATAAGTTGATTTGGGAATAAAAGATGTTCCTAAAGGGAATTTAATGGGAGGAATATATTTGTTGCTGTGATAATAAGTATAAGATTGAGAATCCTTAATGGCCAAGATTAAATCGACTCCACCTTTATATATTTCAGTATCTGACTTAATAAAAAGCGTTCTAAAGTGAATTGTAAAGCTGCTCTGTGCATGAATTATTGAAATCTGCACAAGAATGAAAAACAAGAATGAAAAAAATAATTTCATTTTAATAAATTACATAAACTCCTTAATATCCCTCATAATCTGCAGCGCAATATTATTCGCCGTGGTTTCAAAATCACTTTCTGAATAAATACGGATGATCGGTTCGGTATTCGATGTACGAAGGTGTACCCAGTCCGTATCAAATTCTATCTTCAATCCATCCTCTGTATTGATGGGTTGTTTTTTGTATTTCTTTTTGATTTTTTCAAATATGGATTTTACATCAAAGCCATTATTGAGTTCAATTTTATTTTTTGAAATAAAATAATCAGGATAGGTGGCACGTAGTGATTTGATTCCTTTTTTATGGTTTGCCAGGTGACTTAAAAATAATCCAATACCAATCAGTGCATCACGTCCATAATGAAAATCAGGGACAATAATGCCACCATTGCCTTCGCCACCAATCACAGCTTTTACCTCTTTCATTTTCTTTACTACATTCACCTCTCCCACTGCCGATGGAAAATATTCGCCGCCATGTTTAATTGTAATTTCTTTTAAGGCTTTTGTACTGCTCATATTACTTACCGCATTGCCTTTTCTTTTACTTAAAATATAATCGGCAACAGCCACCAGAGTATATTCCTCACCAAACATAGCCCCGTCTTCACAAACAAAACAAAGGCGATCCACATCCGGGTCAACGGCAATTCCCAGATCGGCTTTTTGCTTTACCACTTCATTACTCAATTCTCTAAGATGTTGTGGCAAGGGTTCGGGATTATGTGCAAACTTTCCATTCACTTCACCATTTAAAACAATCACATCATTTACGCCTAATGCTTTTAACAAGGCAGGAACGTATGTTGCACCCGTTGAGTTAACAGCATCCACTACCACTTTAAAATTTGCTTTGGCAATTGCTTTTGCATTTACCAACGGATATTTCAAAACAGCATCAATATGTTTTTGTAAATAACTTTCGTCGGTAGTAACTATTCCTAATTTATCAACTGAGCAAAAAGAAAAATTTTCTTTTGCAGCCAACTCTAATAATTTTGCTCCTGTTTCCGCAGAAATAAATTCCCCGTCATTGTTCAGCAACTTAAGTGCATTCCATTCTTTGGGATTATGACTTGCTGTTATTATTATTCCACCATCTGCGTTTTCCATTTTAACTGCCAGTTCCACAGTTGGTGTAGTTGACAATCCCAAATCAATTACATCTATTCCCAAAGCAGTTAGAGTGCTTACTACCAAATCACGAATCATAGCTCCGCTTATTCTTCCATCTCTTCCAATTACAATTTTCGCTTTTGATTTATTTTTTGAAATGATGGTTCCGAAAGCTGCGGTAAATTTTACCACATCGCCTGGTGTAAGATTTTCACCAGGCATACCGCCAATTGTTCCCCGTATGCCAGATATACTTTTTATTAATGCCACTCGTTTGTGTTTTTGATTAGATGGGCAAAAATACGTAAAACAAATTTGCCACATCCCCCTGAGGGTAGAATCAATTTAAGTAAATACCATTCTCCTTTTAGCAATCAATGGTAATCCGAAAATTTGTAAATCACACTACTTATACCGAATCGCCATACAATTTAGACCAAAATGAAAGTCGTTTCTGCTCTTGGTATTCTTGTCCCGATTTGCTTCGGGAATACTGGATTTTTTGGATTAAAGATTAAATCCAATTGGTATTACATTTGCGTATGGCAGAGCAGGCATGGTACAAAGACTGGTTTAATTCTCCCTACTATCATAAATTATATTTTGACCGGGATGAAAAGGAAGCTTCTGCCTTTATTATTAAATTATTAACTCATCTTAATCCAGCAACTGGCAGCCGTATGCTGGATGTTGCCTGCGGCAAAGGACGGCATAGTAAAACGCTTGCATCGCTTAATCATTTTGTAACAGGCATTGATATTTCGCCAGACAGCATTACGATTGCAAAAAAATTTCAAAATGATAATCTTGAATTTTTTGTACACGATATGCGACTGCCATTTTATGTAAACTATTTTGATTATGCATTTAATTTTTTTACCAGCTTTGGATATTTTAAAACAAGACGTGAGCATGATGATGCTATCCGCACAATTGTAAAAAGCTTAAAGCCCGGAGGTGTTTTTGTAATTGACTACCTGAATGTGCATTATGCCGAAGAACATCTGACACACCACGAAGTGAAAGAAATAAAAGGAACGACTTACACCATTCAACGTTGGCATGATGAAACACATTTTTATAAAAAAATAACGGTAATGGATGAATCATTGGTCAAAGCAATAGAACATACAGAAAGAGTTGCCAAATTTTCTCTTGGCGATTTTACGGATATGCTCAGTTTTCAGGGCATGCAGGTAAACGAAGTGTTTGGAGATTATGAATTGAACGCCTATGATGTGAGGAAAACAAAACGTTTGATTCTGATTGCTGAAAAAATTAAAAAATAGAAGTGCTGATGCAAAAAAATATTATCTCTTACAAACTCAATACATCTTTCATATTGTAAATGCCCTTTTTGCCAGCTATAAATTCTGCGGCAATTACAGCACCGAGTGCAAATCCTTTTCGGCTGTGAGCGGTATGGATGATTTCAATATCATCGATAGCAGATGAATATTTTATGGCATGTGTTCCGGGTGCCGGGTCTATGCGATCGCTGATAATTTCAAGTTCATCCTTATTATCACTGATATGATTTACCCAGGATTTCTTTCCCGGTATGTTTTCCAGTATTTGTTCAGCCAATGTAATGGCTGTGCCACTTGGTGCGTCTTTTTTTTGAGTATGATGTATTTCCTTTATTGCAACTTCATAATCTGGATGAGAAGCCATCAAGGAAGCAAGTTTTTTATTCAGCTCGAAAAAAATATTTACACCTACACTAAAATTACTTGCATATAAAAAAGCGGCATCGTTTTGTTTGCAGCTTTCATGTACTTCATTCAAATTCTGCAACCAGCCGGTGGAGCCGCATACCGTTGCTGTACCAAACTGCATAAGTTTTTTTACATTTTCGTAAGCACTATGTGGTCCGGTAAATTCGATTGCGGCATCTGCTTTATTTAAATTTTCCTTTGTAAAATCAGTTGCATTATCTATATCAATTTTTAAAACAAT
>JANPEU010000150.1:0-3276 GCA_031423175.1 Bacteroidota bacterium | reverse complement strand
AACGATTATTTTGATGTGAATATTGATCAGATTAATAAACCTAGTGGCAATGCTGTAGCTTCAATTATTTCCCGGCGTTGGGCTATTGCCTGGCATTTTACACTAAGTACAATTGGTGTTTTTCTAAGTGCATATCTATGGTGGCGTACCCGGTTATGGTTTATACCGCTTGCCAATACAATTTGTGTCATGTTGTTATTTGGATATTCGGTTTCTTTAAAACGAAAATTATTATCAGGCAATATTTTAATATCCTTATTGACGGCTTGGGTCATTTTAATTTTAATGCTGTCAGAAGTATGGCCAGGCTCGGGACATTCGCAGGAAATAAAAGTAAGAATCATCCGGTTTGGATTTTTATATGCTGGCTTTGCTTTTATTATATCATTGATACGTGAAGCAGTAAAGGATATGGAAGATATGCATGGCGATGCAAAGCATGGATGTAAAACCATGCCGATTGTATGGGGAGTAAATGCTACAAAAGTTTATATGGCAGTATGGCTCTCTGTGTTAATTGCTGCTATTGCCATTCTTCAGTTTTATGTACTGCAGTATAAATGGTGGTTACCGATTGCGTATAGTGTTGTATTGATAATAGTACCATTGATTTATTTTTTATACCTGCTGCGCAAATCAAAAAATGAAAAAGATTTTCATACCCTCAGCAGCCTTGCAAAATTTATTATGCTTGCCGGAATTTTATCCATGTTCTTTTTCAAATTTTATCTTTGAAACATGCAAAAAATTATTTTGGCATCACAATCACCCCGTAGAAAACAATTATTGGAATGGGCAGAAATTCAATTTGAATCGATTGTTAGCGATACAGATGAACGTTACCCACCCGGATTAGAAGCCGGAGAAATTGCAATTTATATCGCAAGAAATAAAGCCTTTGCTGTACAGGAAAAAGGAATGATGGATGAGGTTATACTTGCTGCTGATACAATTGTTGTGCTCGGCGAAGCCATTCTTGGCAAACCCGTACATCGGGAAGAGGCGATTAGTATGTTGCTTGCTTTGCAGGGAGAAAAACATCTTGTGATAACAGGCGTTGTTTTATTAAAAGGAGAAAAGGAAATTTCGTTTGCTGATACCACTGAAGTTGAATTTCATAATCTTTCTGAAAAAGAGATTGAATTCTATGTGGATAAATATAAGCCGTATGACAAAGCAGGTTCTTATGCTATACAGGAATGGATTGGTGTAGTAGGAATAAAATCTATTAAAGGTGATTTTTATAATGTAATGGGGCTTCCCGTGAGTCGTGTTGTTATGGCGTTGAAGAAGTTAGTAGATTAAATATTTGTAACAAGTAGTAAGAAATAAATATTCAATAAACAATATTCAACAGTCAATGCCAGAGTTGACGCATTAAAATTTCTAAAGCCTGAAAGGCTGATATTATTATAGAAAAATGGATTCCATATTTGCTTTGAACCCCGAAGTGGTGAAATTTCACCCCTTCGGGGTTTTGAAAACTCGAAAATTATTCCTCTCTATAATAATAGCATCCCTTCGGGATTGAAAACATACTGGTTTTTTTTTAACTGGTTTTAAAGCATATGCCCTGCAGTTAATGCTCAACATTAAAAACATTTTTATAACTTGAATAGGGTTTATTGTCCGGGTGTTAATTTATGACCGAAGGAGTGAAATAATTCAAAATGCAATTCTCAATTTTCAAAGATGTTGCGTAACTTGAATATTGATCATTAATCATTGTACAATTATATTTTCATTGCTATGACCGAAAGACTACTCCAATTCATCTGGCAGTTTCAATACTTCAATAAAGGAGAATTAACAACTTCAGCTGGCGAAAAAATACAAATCATTTTTCCCGGTCATTACAATACGAATCAGGGTCCCGACTTTACTGACGCTAAAATAAAAATAGGAAACACAATATGGGCAGGTAGTGTTGAACTGCATTTGGAAGCGAATGACTGGAATAAACATAATCATGAAGGCGATAAAAATTATAAGAATGTAATTCTTCATGTAGTTGTGAATAGAAATACGATTCCGGTGAATACGATTCCGGTACTTGAGCTAAAAGACCGGATCTCATCACTCCTGATGCAACGCTATGAAGAATTGATGAACGCAGAATCATTTATTCCCTGCCAGGAAAGTATTAGCACCGTAAAATATTTAGTATGGCAAAGCTGGAAAGAACGGTTACTCGCCGAAAGAATGTTACGTAAAACAAAAGCAGTTGAAAGTTTTCAGCAACAAAATAAGGATCATTGGGAAGAAAGTTTTTGGTGGTTGATTGCACGCAATTTTGGAATTAAAGTAAATGCGGATGCCTTTGAAGCAATTGCAAAGTCCATTTCAATAAATATTCTTGCCAAACATAAAAATCAAATTCACCAGGTAGAAGCCCTGTTGTTTGGCCAGGCTGGTTTGCTGGAACAACGGGCTATTCAAAAATTTTCGCATAATGCAGAAGAATATCCGACCCTGCTTCAAAAGGAATATAGTTTTCTTCAAAAAAAATACAAACTGAAGCCCGTTCATATTCCTGTTCATTTTTTAAGAATGCGGCCGATGAACTTTCCTACTGTTCGCCTTGCTCAGCTGGCAGTCCTGATTACTGAGTCATCACATTTGTTTTCAAAAATAAAAGAAGCAAAGTCAATTGAGGATGTAAAAAAATTGTTTACGATAACAGCAAATGATTATTGGCATTATCATTACAAATTTGACGAACCGACCGAATTTAAAAAGAAAAAATTGGGTAAAGCGATGATTGAAAATATTATCATTAATACCGTTTGCCCGGTATTATTTGCCTATGGCAATCATCATAAAGATGAAAGCTATAAACAAAAAGCATTGAAGTGGCTGGAAGAAGTTTCTGCTGAATCGAATTCCATTACCCGGGGATTTGTAAATCTTGGCATTGAAAATAATAATGCATTTGACAGCCAGGCTTTGCTGGAACTCAAAAATGAATACTGCAACAGGAAAAGATGTTTAGAATGCAGTGTGGGGAATTTTTTATTGAAAAATTAATTTTCAAAATCAAAAATCTATTTCCTTTTTCCGATAACTGATTTTGACAGCGCTGCGCTAACTTCGCTGCAATGGCATACCGTAATCAACAGCATTTTATAGAAACACTAGAACAGGCAGGGGAATTACTTCGAATAAAATCGTATGTAAACCCTAAACTTGAAATTGCAGAGATAACCGATCGTATAAGTAAGCAACCCGGCGGCGGAAAAGCATTATTGTTTGAAAATACAGGTTATAATTTTCCGG
>JANPEU010000149.1:0-1574 GCA_031423175.1 Bacteroidota bacterium | reverse complement strand
TATTTTGAAAATGGCAGAGTCCTTATACGATATTACGCAACGAAAAAATATCCAGCACGAATATTTTAATCGTTTTAATTTTGAAAATTATGGAGGCACACCTGTGCTGGGTGTAAACAAGCCCGTCATTATTGGACATGGAATTTCGCAGGCTAAGGCATTTAAAAATATGATCGGAGTTGCCTGTAAGATGATTGAGAAAAATGTGTTGGCGAAGATGAAGGAAGAATTGATGCCCTGAAATAATAAACACTGCAAAATAGTTTTGCATTATTAGCGTTTTAACTAATTAGAGATTTAAATAACCAATTTCAGTGAGATTCTTATTAATATCAATCATTACTAGTTTCTGTTTTTCAGCAGATGCTCAACCCTACCATACTGGATTTGAAGCAACTGCTATTTCTTTTACCCCCTCGGCAAAAACATTTTTCTACAAATTAGGAGAAAGGATGCTTCCCATTAAAGTAAAACAGTATGGTGAAGTAAATGATTTGATTTTTATTAATATGCATGATGATGAAAATAGTTCCGTTGAAGCAACAAAAACACTTTTAGAAAAAAGAGGCGGTTTGCTGATTGAAGTAGATAATTTTCAAAAACGAAATATTAAATTCAAATTGGGTGCTCTTACATTTCAATTTGACCCCAACCGGATTTTTACCCGTGATGGTATTTACCAAACTTTACAACATCAAAACAAAAGAACACATGAACGGGCAGTCAATGAAATTGAAAAATTTGGTCAATGGCTTTTAAGATTGATTCCAGAAAACCCGAAATGTGTGATTGCATTGCATAATAACACAGAGGGAAATTTCACCATAAAGAATTATCTGCCAACTGGCGACAGAAACGGTGATGCAAGAAATCTGAATATTTCTACCCAACAGGATTTTGATGATTTTTTTATTACAACCGATGAAAATATATTCTGCAGTATGAAAGAAGCAGGTTACAACATTATGCTGCAGGATAATATCAATGCCAGAGAAGATGGATCGTTAAGTGTGTATTGTGGTAAAAAAAATATGCCGTATGTAAACCTGGAAACGCAGCATGGTAAAGTGGCGCAATACAAAGAAATGATGGAAAAATTATTAGATTTTCTGGACAAGCCCATTCAAAACTTTATCACTTATAATTTTCAGACAGTTTCAAAAGATTTCAACAATGAACTAAAACTGAATACCGGTATCAAAATTTATTTCAATGAAAAAGAAGTTGGTAAAATATCTTCAATCGAATTGACAGCTGAAAAGGAAGTTAGTAAAGGACAGCTTTCAATTAATACCGATTTCCCAATTTACTCCAACACAGATTTTTTTGTTGTAAAACAACCGGACGGAGCATTTGCTATTGAAATAAGAATTGATCCTACACGGGAGAAAAAACCTATCGTTGATATTGAAAAATACATTTTCAATATCAATCTGTAATAAAAAAGCCTCCGAAATAAATCGAAGGCTTCTTCAGTGATCCCGCTGGGACTCGAACCCAGGGCCCCATCATTAAAAGTGATGTGCTCTACCAACTGAGCTACGAGATCTCCTCAATAATTCTTTCAAATTACC
>JANPEU010000148.1:0-6064 GCA_031423175.1 Bacteroidota bacterium | reverse complement strand
TTTTTCTCCAATTGATCTTTTATCATCAAATGTGGCAAATAATTTTTTTTGCGGATTGTATTGAAACGGTGCCTTTGCTTTTTTATCCCAGTGATAAATAAATCCAGAACTGTCGCTGAAGTAAGTCGAAAAATTTTTATAAGGCAAACTGTATTTAAATTTTCCCTGCTGATATAAACCCTGGTTACTATCTGCAACATTCTCCCAAACCCTTGCATAAAAAGCTGCGCCGATAATCAGTTTACCCGACGGTACATTATTATTGAGCAACCAGTTTACACATTTTTCAGTTGTTTCCTTTTCAGATTTAGAACCTGCTAAAGGTGTGTGATGGCCTGTAACTGTACTGTTGCCATTCACCAAATCATAAGTCATCAGGTTAATAAAATCAACCAACGGTACTACTTCATTCCAGTCAATAGATTTTTCCAGGTAGCTGATAAAACCACCCGCAGCAAAACTTAGCAGATAGTTGTTGCCCATTTCTTGCCTTAGGTTTTTTACCAATGCTGTAAAATTTATTTTATCAGCAGCATCATATTTATGACCGGGATAACCTTCTATAACCGGGTACTCCCAATCCAGGTCGATGCCATCAATATTATATTGTTTAAAAAGTGCTACGGTGGTTTTTGCAAAAGTATTACGATGTGCTGCAGAGCTAAAGAGATCTGAGCAAGGAGCACAACCGCCCCATCCGCCAATGGATACCATAATCTTCAACTGCGGGTTTTTGTTTTTTAATTGTACCAGTTGTTGCAAAGTCTTACGTTGGTTTTCATTATGAAATGTGAGAGTGTCGTTTTGTATTTTCAAAAAACTAAAAATGATATGTGTCAGTTTTTCTACCGGATATTGCTGAATCGTTTCTCCATTACCGGTATAGTATGCAATTATTTTATGCTTGCTGTCTGGCTGACCGCAAAGATGTGTAACAGTAATAAAAAATAAAGGCAGAAGAATTTTTTTCATATAAATGAAGATAGAAAATTTACCGGGTTAAACGGACAACGAAAAAAATCGAATTAAAAAATTGCCAACAACAACGGGACAAATTTCAGCAAAAAAAAACCGTCCCAACTAGTCGGAACGGCTTTTGCAAATAATATTTTTATTTGGTTGGAGGTGGAGGTAAAATTCCTTTACGTACAGCCTGGAACATCAGGTCAACTTTTCCTGCGTTATTAAACCGCCATGTTTCCTGGAGACTTACTGAATCTATTTTTCCATTCATGTCTGTCTGTACTTCTGTTCCCCAAACTGACACCCAGTCTTCATTTTTATCAGTACTTTTCACTGCAAATATTGCATCCATCGTCATGTCCATACCTTTAAATGAACTCCTGAAAGCCTGCATGTTTTTAAGTAACGTATCAGTGAGTCCTACCATGCTGGTTCCATCAGCTAAAAACAAAGAGAGGCTGTCAGCAAAACGGCTGCGGCTGGGAGAAAGATCTCCTTTTTTCCAATCTTCCCATAAGGCCAGAACAGTTTCAGTATTGGTTGCATCATCCATTACAAAAGAAGCTGAATAACCCGGAGTGAACCCGTGCATATTGGTGGGTACATTGGCTTTGGCTTCAGCAGCAACATCGGCGGCTTTTTCGTTGTTACAAGCCATAAAAGAAATTGCAAAAACAGCTACAAAAATTCGTTTCATGTTTTAATTTTTAAAATGAATAATTTATTTAATTGTGAATTTCAGTTCTGATAGGCTGGGAATAGTGGGCTAAGGTAATTTTTTTTATAAAAAAACTGAATTTTTATTTGCAGCTCCTTTTACGTTATCAACTTTATTTAAATTGTTTCGATAATTGGAGACCACCGCATGAAGCGGGACCTGCACTCACCGACGCTAGGAAAAACCTACCTTTAAAACCGTTACTCACTCAATAAGACAACGAATGAATACAACAACATACGGTGAACAATTCCGCCAAAACGGCTTTTTGGTTATAAAAGATTTTAATACAGCAGCAGAATGTGATGCACTGATGCAACGTGGCGAAGAACTCGCAAACGGTTTCAATTTCGATGGCCATCCGTCAGTATTCCAAACATCTGACCAGGCGAAGTGCACCGATGATTATTTTCTTAACTCCGGTGACCGCATTTCATTTTTCTTTGAAAAAAATGCCTTCGATGCGGATGGTAAATTAAGGAACAGTCTTTTTCATTCGCTTAATAAAATTGGTCATGCATTGCATGATCTTGATCCTGTATTCAACCGGTTCTCCCGTTCGCCACAAATGAAAGAGTTGGTAACTGCATTGGGATTGGATGAATACCTTATTATACAGAGTATGCTCATCTTTAAACATGCCCGCATTGGCGGCGTGGTTGACATACACCAGGATGCTACATTCCTATATACCGAACCATCATCATGCATTGGTTTTTGGTTTGCACTGGAAGATGCAACAAAAGAAAACGGTTGCCTGTGGGCACGCCCCGGCGGACAGCATGAGCCGCTGCGATTTTGGTTTCGCAGAAAAGAGAATGGCGGAACAGAAATGATTACACTGAATGAAGAACCTTTTTCTATGGAAGGCATGGAACCACTGGAAGTAAAAAAAGGAGCCTGCGTGGTACTCGATGGATTGCTGCCGCATTATAGTTTACCAAACACCAGCGGAAAATCAAGACAGGCTTATTCCATTCATTGCGTCAGCCCTTCATCTGTTTATCCAAAAGAGAATTGGTTGCAGAGAGATATGAAGGGGGTGAAGGGGTTTGGGTGATGCTTTCTATTTTTTTAAGGCTTTTAACTCATCCAGATTTTCCGGATAGGCAATATATTCATTGCCCATATATTTTTTTAAAACCAACCCTTTCAATTTGCCAGCTTCTGTAATTTTATCTTCTTTAATATATCCTTTCTGTTCCATGAAGGTTATAACTTCTCTTGAATGTAATTTAAAATTTCTGGCAATTTCACTGGTGGATATATATCGTAGTTGTTTTATCTCGGTTTTTGTGGTAGTTGTAATTATAGTTTTAACTATTTCTGGTTGTTCTGTGCTTTTTACATTTCCAGCAGGAGCATTATTAAACTCATCGACTAAAACTTTAAAACCCTGAAGTTTTTTCATTCCGATTAAACTTTTGAGCCCTGTTTTTCCTTCTAAAATCGGCTCAGTTTTATATTTCAAATCAGAGTATTTAAAGATGGTTTGAATTTTTTTGAAGGGATTAAAGCCTATTTCTAAACCAAATACATCCTGTTTTATTTTATCTATTCCCTGTTCAAGTAAATTATCGGTTGCATCCAAAGCTCTCCAAAGCATACCTTTTTGGACATGCGAACCTTTTACCCCTATCTCTATATTATTTGCAAGAGAGTAATCATAAAGATTAAGACTTGTCATTATAAAATCAGAATCATTTTGGTAAAACTTTGCATGTAACCGCTCGTTATAACGTATTTCTACATTTGGGAACTGTTTAAAAAACGCAAGGCTATCCTTTTTTATACTCTTTAATAGTTGTTTTCATTTTTCCCAAATAAAACATTCAATTCAAAGTCATGTCTTTCCTTTTTCTCGTTCAATGCATCTTTGATCCGGGCATCCAGATCAATAAAAGGTGAAACCAGTAATAGACTTTTCTTTGCATCCCTGATAAGTTTCTCGACAGAAGATATTAATTGATTGTCAAATAAAAATTCTACCTCTTGTATCATGATTATATTTTTTTATCATTCAACGAAGCAATAATCGCTTTAAAACTTTCCAGCCCTGCCTCTAAATTCTCAACTATATCCAAAGCCAGTTCATCCGGGTCGGGAAGATTATCTAAATCCGCCAGTGATTTATCTTTTAACCAGGTAATATCCAAACTGGTTTTATCTCTTGCAATAATTTCATCGTAAGAAAATTTTCTCCAACGGCCTTCGGGAGATGTTGAGCTTGTCGAAACATCGCTGAATGTTTCTTTTCTTTTATGCCGGTTTTTTGGATTGTAACAAGTGATGAAGTCTTTTAAATCATCCAGCTTTAATGGATTCTTTTTTAGTGTATGATGAATATTAGTTCTGTAATCATACACCCATACTTCTTTCGTCCATGGGTCTTTGCTGCTGGGCTTACCATCAAAGAATAACACATTTGCTTTTACACCATTGGCATAAAATATACCTGTTGGTAAACGGAGTATCGTATGCAGGTCGGTTGTCTCTAATAATTTTTTTCTCACCGTTTCACCTGCACCGCCTTCAAACAAAACATTATCCGGTAGCACAACGGCTGCAAGCCCGGTTGTTTTCAGCATTGATTTTATATGCTGTACAAAATTCAATTGCTTGTTGCTGGTGGTTACCCAAAAATCCTGGCGGTTGTAAGTGAGGTCTTCTTTTTCCTGTTCCCCTTCTTCATTGGTGAAGGTCATGCTGCTTTTTTTACCAAAAGGTGGATTGGCTAATACATAATCGTATCTCGTTTCAGAAGCTGCAATTAATGAATCGTTAGGAGAAATAAAAATATTCTCGCTGTCTATATCACCAATATTATGCAAAAACAAATTCATCAATGCCAAACGCCTGGTGCCGGCTACAATTTCATTGCCATTAAAAGTTTTGTATTTAAGAAACTGCTTTTTTGCTTTATCTAAATCCTGATGTTCCGTTATCCAATCATACGCCGCTAAAAAGAAACCACCGGTACCACATGCAGGGTCGGCAATTGTTTTCATGGGTTCGGGACGCAAACATTCTACCATTGCTTTGATTAATGCTCTTGGTGTAAAATATTGACCTGCGCCGCTCTTGGTATCTTCTGCATTTTTTTCCAGCAGTCCTTCATAAATATCTCCTTTGTCTTTTACACCCATCAGCACCCATTGCTCTGCATTGATGAGAGCAATAAGTTTGTAGAGTTTGGCAGGGTCTGTTATTTTATTCTGGCTCTTGGTAAATATCTGGCCCAGTATTCCTTTTTCTTTTCCCAGTTCACGCAGCAGGTTATTGTAATGAACTTCTAATTCATCTCCGCTTTTATTGGTTAGTGTTTGCCAATTATATTTTGATGGGATAGGCATTTTTCTATTATGCGGTGGCCTGCTGTATTCATCTGCCATTTTTAAAAACAATAAATAAGTAAGCTGCTCTAAATAGTCACCATAGCCTACGCCATCATCCCGAAGGGTGTTGCAGAAGGCCCATACTTTGGAAACTATGCTGGAGGTGTTTGCTGTATTGTTGCTCATCGTCTGAATTAGGATTTTCAGGATTAGTTGATTTTAGGATTTTGTTTGATGTAATCTTTGTTCTCCGGGTGGTTTACATTGTACACTCTTTTGAACTCTAAACTTTTTGCACCAAAATTTATAAGTAACCCGATTGGTAAATTATAAGCCTGACAATAATTCATTGCCTGCGCCAAATGGACTTCTTCCAGTTTAATTAACGCTTTAAGTTCAACCATAATAAATTCTTCTACAAAAAAATCTACTCTTCTTGTTCCAATATCAATCCCTTCATAAAAAATAGTCATCTCCATTTCACGTTTAAAACTTAAACCTTGTTTTTCCATTTCAATGGCCAATGCTCTCTGATAAATCACTTCCTGAAAACCATTACCCAATGTGGAATGAACTTTCATTGCACAACCAATAATTTTATGTGTAATTTCTTCGTATTTCATTATTATCTTTTTAATAATCCTTTAATCCATCTATCCTAAAAATCATAATTCAGACAACCAATCTCCCCTCAAACGCTTTTTTCAAAATACTTTGCCTTAATGCCTCTGCCTGTTGCAGGCTTTGGCTTATGCTTTCTTCCATTTTATCGGCCACACTGAGGCGGCTTTCGATTGCCTGAACGATGTTTTGTTGTTCTTCAATTGGGCAAAAAGGAATTTCAATATCTTTTATATCCCTTAAATAAATTGCTTGCTGCGCAGTTGCTCCAGATACAGCAATCATCTTTTGATTCGCCAAAGGAGATTTTAAAACATAATTTATAAAACTGCTGTTTATAGATTTATTGATTTTAATTAAAATCACACTTCCGAGTAAACAAAAAATTGCATCTGTTTTTACAATACACATTCTTCCAACTGTAGCC
>JANPEU010000147.1:0-3128 GCA_031423175.1 Bacteroidota bacterium | reverse complement strand
TAAAACAAAACACCCTCTGAAAAAATCAGAAGGTGTTTTTTTATTTTTCATAAAGGTTCATCAGTTTATCCGCATATCCCGCATACCACGTTCCATCATCCTCGGCATATTTGGCATACCGCCCTGTTGTCCGCCACCCATCTTGTTCAGGTTAAATAAAAAGCTAACCATAAAATAGCGTTTCAGTACCAGGCTTCTTGTGTCTTGTATATAGTTGTCGCCGGTAGTACGTGTTATACTTTGATTTTGATCGAGTATATCGTTCACCGAAAACTTCAACTCCCCGTTTTTCTTTTTAAATAATTGTTTGCTTAAACTGGCTTTCCACAAGGGAACACTGATGTTGTATCCCTCTTCGCGGCCTGAGTTGATATAATAATCAAACTCGGTAGATAGAATAAAATTTTTGGGAAATGTATAAGAAATATCGCCGGAATATGTTTGTGTAAAATAATTTTCATTCAGCAAACTGTTGACCGAATACCGGATTCTGTTATAGGCAACCGAAGCTCTTACACCAAAATCAATTTTATCTTTATTGATACTGATGCCTGCACCCTGTGTAATGGCCAATGACTTACCGATATTTACTTGCTTATATAAAATGCTTATATCTTTTGAATAGTTGGCACTGGTATTAAAACTTACACTCGACCCTTTCATTTTCGGATTTTTAAATGGAAGTCCGATTGTAAAATTTGCATTTGTTTGAAAATAACCGTTTACGTTTTCTGGTTTGGTTAGCTGCACACCCCGGTTAACAGTATCAATACTGTTTACAATTTTATTGCTGGTTGCATTGATCCCAATATTTGCAGAAACATATCGGAAGTTCAGTGCATTAAACGTGTTATAGTTCAGGTTTACATTATGATTAAATTCCTGTTTCAAAGCTGGATTACCAATTTTTATATTCAACGGATCCGAAACATCCGGTACGTTCTGCAATTGTGTTACAGTTGGCTGATTAGTTCTTCCATTATATCTGAAGCGATAATTTTTGCTTTTTACCGGAGTAAAATTAAATGTTGCAGTAGGAAAGAAATTAATATAACTACTGCTTATTGTAGAATCTTTACTGGTTGAGGCTTGAAAACTTTTGCTTTCTAATGTTGATTGTTGTACACCTACACCAAACTGGTAATTATATTTTTTCTCCTGTACTCTGAAGTTTGCACCAACCCGGTGGGCTGAAAAAGAATTTTCAAAATCATTTGTTAGTGGCAGGTTTGGATTATCGTATTTACCGGAGGTGTTATTAAAGTTATATGTCTTTTTATTTGAGAGGCTTAAATTTTGTGTGTAAGCATAATTTAACTCAATGAGTTTATTTAAACCAACGGGTTCGGTATAAGATGTGCTTATCACATTACTTCTTGTTCTGGTACTTTGCAGGTTTTGCTGATCCTGACTAATGTTCCGGTAATTAAATCCTGATTTAGTATAAAAACTATTTCTTGAATACGTAAAACCATCGCTTTCGCTTTCGCCAAAACTATTGTTCCAGCCCAGCGTAATCGTTCTTCCTATTTTACCAAACTTATGACGATACAAAAGATTGTTGCCAATGGTAAAACCATCTCTTGTGTTGTCGTTTTTTGAATGGCTTGTTATACCAAGATATTCAGCACCGGGTACGGCCATCCTTGTAAGCGATGAATCATCGCGGAAACTTTCAGAGTTTTGAAAAGTGATTGATGGTGTATATAAGATGGAATTTGCAGAATCGATCTGGTATTCTATTCGAAGATTAAAGCGGTGATTCTGATTTTTATTAGTTGATACAACATCCTGTGCACGGCTTGCAACAGAATCGGTAAATGTGCTTCTTCTTAAACTGTTTTGCAATTGATCGGCATCGGAAGTTGAAAAGAAATAACTGCCTGCTACTTTTATTTTACTTGCCCACAGGTCGGTATAGTTTAACCCCGCAGAAAGTGATTTTATAAGACCTGTTGTTGTATTACCAAAAGATAAATTCAACCCGCTGCCACCAAATCCACCACCACCAAACCCGCCGCCGCCACGAGTACCGCCGCCGCTAAATCCTCCGCCTCCTCCACCAAATCCACCAGCACCAAAATTTCCGCCACCACCCATAGAGCTAATAATATCCGAAAAAGAAAATCCTTGTTTATTAATATTGTTCGAATTAAAGAGTAAAGAAATTCTTTGGTCGCCTTTAAATTTATTTACACTCAAATTTGTTTCATACCTGTTATTACTACCCGCTGCTGCTAAGGCACGTCCAAACACTCCTTTATTCATGTCTTTCTTCAGCTTAATATTTAAAGTTTTGGTCCGGGTGCCATCATCAATCTTTGTAAACTTTGCCTGATCACTCATATCATCAAACACCTGCACACTTTCAATCATATCGGCCGTAATATTTTTTGTTGCAAGTTTGGGGTCATTTCCAAAAAACTCTTTCCCATCTACATATACTTTTTGTACTTGTTCGCCCTGTGCTTTTACATTTCCTTCTTTATCTACTTCTACGCCGGGTAATCTTTTTAATAAATCTTCTGCAGTCGAATTGGGTTTTGTTTTAAATGCACTGGCATTAAACTGAACCGTATCATTCTTTACCTGGATAGGAACTTCAGATGTAACAATTATTTCACCTAATTTTTTATAGGCTTTTTCCAATTTCAATTCACCAAGATCTGCAAGTTTATCTGTTGCCGTAATTGAAATGTTTTTTTTGATTGTTTCAAACGAGCCATGAGAAATAATAACGGTATAATCGCCGGGTTGAAGGTTCTTTAATTCAAATACGCCCTGCTTATCAGAAATAATGAAACTGACAATGCTGGAATCTTTTGCATTTAATAAACTAATTGTTGCATTGGGAACAACCTGTTTTGAGGCGGTATCCATTAATTTTCCTTTTACCGAGCCTTCATTTTTCTGGGCATTTACCGAAAAAACAAGGGTTAAAACAAACAATAGAGCAGAAATTTTCTTCATAATATTAAAATTGGCTACGAATTTAGACGTAAGGGTGTTGTAATCCCTGCACAATTATCATTTTACTTATGGGTGGTAATATAGTTTGGCAAGCGGGATTTTTATCGCAGGTCTGATGGAAACAAAACATCTTTATTGTATTGCCAGAGTGCCCTGTC
>JANPEU010000146.1:0-3921 GCA_031423175.1 Bacteroidota bacterium | reverse complement strand
ATTTGTTTTTGTAAAGAATTCACTACTTCATCATTACATTTTATATGAGAACTAATGTCAATAATTCTTTTTTCTATTTCTTCTACTTTTCTTGAATTGTAAAGAATTATTCCATATATTTTTTTATTTATGATTGCATTATTGCCGGCAATAGGTGAGGAGCTGGTATTTCGTGGCGTTGTACAAAAAATTTTTCGTCAATGGTCACGCAATGCTCATGTAGCAATTTGGACGACGGCCGTTTTATTTAGCGCCATGCATATGCAATTTTATGGTTTTATCCCGAGGATGTTATTAGGTGCCATGTTAGGTTACATGCTGGAGTGGAGCGGTAGCCTTTGGTTACCCATGCTGGCTCATTTTATTAATAATGCAGGAGCTGTTTTGCTTACCTATTTATTTCAACACAATCTTTCGACGATAAACCCTGATGAGGTGGGAACAGGAAGTGATTTTAGGGGTGTGGGTGTGAGTCTGGTACTTACTGTTTTAATGTTTCTGATGTTGTACAGAAGGGAGTTGGCGAGCAGACAATCGGCTGAGGTTTCAAAAACTATTGCAGGTGAGAATTGAAGGGTTTCTTTTTAACCACAAAGTGCACAAAGGTCCACACAAAGTCCACTAAGGGGATATTGCGTTTTTCTTTGTGAGCTTTGTGCCAGCCTTTGTGCACTTTGTGGTTAAACACCGCCCATGAAATTATCACGAACAATGATTAGCTGATTTTGATATAACTGTTAGAATATATAGGTTTGATAAATTAAAAATTTTTATGCCATTAAGCTGGAATGAAATCCGATCGCGAGCCATTCGGTTTTCGAAAGATTGGGAAAATGTAAGTAACGAAGATGCAGAAGCCAAATCTTTTTTAGATGGATTCTTTGAAGTATTTGGTATTTCCAGAAGACGCTTAGCCACGTTTGAAAAACGAGTAAAAAAAATTGATAACAAAGATGGTTTCATCGATTTGCTCTGGAAGGGGCAAATTCTTGTTGAGATGAAATCCAAAGGAAAAAATCTCGACAAAGCATACACACAAGCCAAAGAATATTTTCCCGGCTTAACCGATGACGAATTACCACGTTGCATTCTTGTTTGTGATTTCGAAAAATTTCGCTTGTATGACCTGGAAGAAAATACTATTTCGGATTTCCTGTTAAAAGATTTTCAAAAGAATATCAAGCATTTCGGTTTCCTGATTGGAATGGAGCTGAAGAAGTTTGCGGAACAGGATCCCGTCAACATCAAAGCGGCTGAAAAAATGGGTAAGCTGCATGATGAACTGGAGGCAATAGGTTACAAAGGCCATGTGCTGGAATTATATCTCGTTCGTCTGGTGTTTTGTTTGTTTGCCGATGATACAGGGATTTTCGAACGCGACATTTTCCATGATTATATAAAGTTAAAAACGAAACCTGATGGCAGCGATCTGGCATCCTGTATTTCCGAATTGTTTTACATATTGAATACACCGGCGGAAAAACGATTGAAGAATATTGATGAAGATTTAGATCATTTTCCTTATGTGAATGGAAAACTTTTTGAAGAAACACTTCCGCCGGCATCTTTTGACAGCAACATGCGAAATGCATTACTCGATTGTTGCATCGTTGACTGGAGTAAGATTTCACCGGCAATTTTCGGCTCACTTTTTCAGAGTGTAATGAACCCACAGGAACGCAGAAATCTGGGTGCGCATTATACGAGTGAAAAAAATATTCTTAAGCTTATTAAGCCATTATTTCTCGACGAATTATGGGAACGTTTTGAAAAAATAAAAAACAAACAAAAGGAACTGGTAAAATTCCACGAAGAAATTTCCACGCTGCGTTTTCTTGATCCCGCATGCGGCTGTGGAAATTTTTTGATTGTCGCTTACCGCGAATTACGTTTGCTCGAACTGGAAATTATAAAAAAATTATACAGCGGCGACCAGCAGGTTTTAAAACACGACCTGGATGTATTTGTAAAAGTAAAT
Source organism: Bacteroidota bacterium (assembly GCA_031423175.1). Lineage (GTDB taxonomy): Bacteria > Bacteroidota > Bacteroidia > Chitinophagales > Chitinophagaceae > VBAR01. Next base: position 1,943 of record JANPEU010000146.1, on the reverse strand, counting down.
GTTCACCGTTTTTACGGAATTGAATACGAAGAATTTCCCGCACAGATTGCACAGGTGGCCATGTGGTTGATCGACCACCAGATGAATACCCTTGTGAGCGAAACGTTCGGAGAAAATTATATTCGCCTTCCATTAAAACAAAGTGCCAACATTACACATGGCAATGCACTTCGACTCGACTGGCATAAATTAATCGATCCCATCCCCTGGGAAAAGAAAGAGCAACGTTTTGAATTTATTTTTGGGAACCCGCCTTTTGTTGGTTCTAAAATGATGAATGTAACCCAAAGAGAAGAGATAAAAGAATTATTCTTAAAGGTAGATGGAGCGGGAGTACTAGATTATGTAACGGGATGGTATATTAAAGCGGCTCAATATTTAAATCAACATAGTAAAGAAGGAAACGGAACACGTTGCGCTTTCGTTTCAACTAACTCAATATCTCAAGGGGAACAGGTTGGTGTTTTATGGAATGAACTTTTTAACAAGTACCATATCAAAATTCATTTTGCCCATCGAACGTTTCGTTGGAACAATGAAGCCAAAGGAAATGCCGCAGTACATGTTGTAATTATTGGATTTGCGAATTTTGATGCAGCAATTAAGTTTTTGTACGAGTACGATTCTGTAAAATCAGAACCGCATCAAGTTGAAGTAAAAAAGATTAATCCATATTTAGTTGAAGCTAATAACATCTTAATTTCAAATCAAAGTAATCCAATATGTAATGTTCCTAAAATGAATTTTGGAAATATGCCACTTGATGGTGGTAATCTTCTGTTTTCAAATGATGAGAAAAAAGTTTTTTTATTAAACGAACCCAACTCTAAAAAATTTATAAAGCCCTTAATAAGTGCAAGAGAATTTTTAAATGGTGAGTTGCGTTGGTGTTTATGGCTGGTTGACGTTGACCCAGGTCAAATAAAAAATTTGCCTGAAGTAATGAAAAGGGTTCAGAAAGTTAAGGAGTTTAGAAAAGCTAGCATTGCCCCCTCAACTCAAAAATTCTCAACAACACCAACCTTATTTCGAGATAGAAATAACCCGGAATCATGTATAGTTATACCGAGAGTTTCTTCAGAAAACAGAAACTATATTCCTATGGGGTTTTTTAATAAGAATTTTATTATAAGTGATACATGCATGGCAATTCCGCTTGCAAATATTTTTCATTTTGGAATATTAACTTCAAAAATGCACATGACATGGGTAAAATATGTTTGTGGAAGATTAAAAAGCGATTTTAGGTATTCAAAAGATATTGTCTACAACAACTACCCCTGGCCAGAATCCCCAACATCAAAACAAAAACAAACGGTAGAACAAAAAGCGCAACAAGTTTTAGATGTAAGAAAAAAATATCCCGAGAGCAGTTTGGCAGATTTATACGATCCGCTTACGATGCCGCCGGATTTGGTAAAAGCGCATAATGAATTAGACAAAGCGGTGGATCAATGTTACCGTTCGCAGTCGTTTACCAGTGAGACGAAGAGAATTGAGTATTTGTTTGAATTGTATGATAGGTATGTGGGAGGGTTATTTGGAGGTGAGAAAAAGAAAAGTCCCAAGAAGAAAATGGAATGAACGGATTCGGTATTGTGGAAAGGATGGAAAATTGATAACAAAATCATTCAGAAATTGTAAAGATGATTAATAAGGTAAACTACTTTGCATTACTAAAATGTTCTTGAAATTAATTCTCTAAGATCATTTTTAAAAAGGACAACCTAATAACCGAAAAGGTCTCTGCGAGATGACAGACTAGAGAAAATGTTGAAGAGAAGAAAGTAATGCAAAAAGTTTCATTCTGAAAAATGCAGAGCATCTTTTAGCAATCCTTTCTTTCCTCAATCTTATTTTATTTATGTCATCTTGCAGAGACCTTTTCGGTTATTAGGTTGTTGGCCCTATTTTTTCTTAATTAAACCTCATTGCCCATTCAC
>JANPEU010000145.1:0-4333 GCA_031423175.1 Bacteroidota bacterium | reverse complement strand
CTGTCTTGCATTATCTTCCAGGTGATATTCTTGCCAAAAATATTCTGACCATTGTCCAAGATCTCAAACGGCTTCAATATTTTGGAAGCGGTATTATACACATACACCCCGTTATCACCAAAAATAAATAATTCATTTTTTTGAAATGGATAAAAGCCTGAAAGCATCTTCGATTTAATTGGATAAGTTTTATCAGGACTATGTTCTGCTATTCCCAGCTTTTTATTCACGGGTGCATGGGTATAAACGCCTTCATTGCCTGTACCGATCCAAATTTTCCTGTCACGACTTTTAATGATTGCATTCACGCCGGTTTTCACCCGGTCTGATAAATAGAATTTCTCGGAAGCCGCTTCAAAATAATAAAGTCCGTAATTCGCCAATCCTATCAACAGGTTGTCTGCTTCATCTTCGTAACAAACATTCACACCATTATATTTCAAAGAAAATTTATTGCCAGGGTCATCAATAAAATGTTTCCATTTTTTTGTTTTCATATTATATCCATAGAATCCGTTTTGTGCACTGCTGATCCAGATATTGCCGTTTCGTCCTTTAAATACGGTGTATAATCCCGGTTTATCTTTATTTCCAGGCATTCCATCAGTGCCAATAGCAAACCGGGCTGTTACCTTTTTACCCGAAATACTAAACACATCCAGTGTATTGTTAGAAGTAACTGTCCAGATATTATTCTCATCATCGGCGCAAACCCATGAAATATAATCTGAACTCAATGATGACTGATCACCCTCCTTATGCTTAAACAATTCAAATTTCTTTTTGACAGGATCAAACGAATTTAGACCTGCCGAAGTGCAGATCCAAAGGATCCCTGAAGAATCAATTGTTATGTTTCCCCCATTAAGTTCTCCAATTAATGAATTAGGATCTCCAGGTTTGTGATAATACCGTGTAAATTTTTCGGTACGGGGATCAAAGGAATAAAATCCGTTTGAAGTAGTAGAAAACCAGATCAAGCCATTCTTATCTTCCAACAAAGAAAAATTCGAACCCGGATATATAGAATTGCTATCTGCCGGATCATAATTATAAACCTTGAAATGATAACCATCATAGCGATTCAACCCATAATCGGTAGCGATCCATATAAAGCCACGGCTGTCTTGTAGCAAGCTCGATATGTTATTGTTTGAAAGACCTTGCCTTGTAGAAATATTTTCAATTTGAGAAAAATCATAACTGGCATGTTGAGAAAAACAAAAGAATGCCTTTCCCAAAAAGCATAAATAACAGATAAAACGACCGATCACTTTATGGTAAGGTGGTTTCATAAAATTTCAAAGCTATAGGAAGTTACAAAATTTTTCGACCCCATGAATGTGGGGTTGCGCTTAAAACTTCAACATCATTATGGGCTTGTTATGCTTTTTCAATTATTGCATCTTCGAAAAAACATTTCTCTTCTACTTTTAAAGAATAAAAAAATGAAAAAACAATCTCTGAAACTTTTTGCTTTCATTATTGCTTTGACGACACTGTCTGCATTGCCAGAAATTGTAAGTGCACAAAAAACACCAAAAAAATGTAATCCACAAGGCCAATGTCCCACAGGCTACTACTGCGCTTGGGGGTATTGTTATAAAGGTCCACAACCTTGTCCCAGATGCCCTTATTACTTTTTAACAGACGACTCACCTGCAAATGAAGTACTTTCTATTTCTTCCGCTAATTCAAGTGCAATTAGTTTTTACCTGACGCAAACTCAAAATGTGTCCGCTAAAATTTATGATGCAACAGGAAGATTGGTAAAAACATTGGCTGACAAAATTTTTGAACAGGGCGAACATCATTTACAATTGGATCCAGCCGGAGTAAATGCAGGAATATATATGGTTCGGTTCAATGCCGACACTTACAGTGAAATGAAAAAAATTTCTGTAATAAAATAATTCATCATTAATATCAATCCAAAATGAAACATCTGATAACAAAAAAGCCTTTTGCTTTCATCATTGCTTTAATGATGTTTTCTTTGCTCCCGGAATTCTTAGCGGCACAAAGTAACAATAAAAGATGTCCCAAGGAACCTTGTCCGTTTGGCTATATCTGCATTAAAGGGGATTGTAAGAGATATTTTCCTTTTTTAACAGACGGCTCACCTGCAAATGAAGCAGTTTCTATTTCTTCCGCAAATTCAAATGCAATTAGTTTTCAACTGACACAAGCTCAGAATGTGTCGGCTAAAATTTATGATGCAACAGGAAGATTGGTAAAAACACTGGCTGATAAAGCTTTTGAACTGGGTGACCATAAATTACAATGGGATGCAGCAGGAGTGAATGCTGGAATATATATTGTTCAATTAAATACCGGTACCTACAGTGAAACGAAAAAAATTTCTGTAATAAAATAATTCATCATTAAAACCAGGACAAAATGAAGCATTTAAAAATAGTAAAATTCTCTTCTCACCTGTGCTGCAGGCAGGCATTCATGCTGACATTGATTGGCATATTTTCCTTGTCAGTTAGCAGGGGACAGAATTTAACTCCTGATCCGGTACAATCAATTTATCCTTCTAAAATTTTCCAGATAAAAAAAGAAGACCCGGACCTGATGAAAAAATTATCGTTGCAGGTAATGAATAATCGAACAAATGAAGTTCCTGAGTATTTCAGGAAAAAAATGCGGAAAATTGAAAAAAGTAAGCTGCAAATACAAAATAATTTTCCAGGCATTTCAATTTCTCCTTTGCAACAGAAACCTGGTATCTGTCCACCTGTTTTGCAAACTAATTTTGAGGGAAACCCTCAATCATCATATTACCTGCTTCCCCTGGGTTATGGCCCGTCTGAATGTGACATCGCCATTACTAATGCAGGGAAGATTGTCAGTATTTCAAATACCTGGATACGTTATTATAATGAAAACGGCAGTTTGGTTTTTTCTGATAGCCTGTATCGCTTCGGCAACAGCTTACTTGATGTTCATGTTTTATACGACCCGAAAGCAGACCGGTTTGTTTTTTGTTCCAGCTATGGTTATTACAATGCTGACCCGTTTATTTTGAACACGCAGGGAACTTTGATAGCATTTTCTAAATCCAATGACCCGATGGATGGATGGAATTTATATCAGTTGCCTTTTACTGACTTTCATGATAATTCAGTTGGAGATTACCCGCTTTTAACAATTAGTGACAACGAAATTTTCATCACCCTTGATTATTACAACGCCGGAAATAGGTATAAGCATGTAGAGATACTACAAATAAATAAAGGAGAAGGTTATGCAGGTTCCTCCTCTCTTAGCTCGCAAAAATATGATGCTCTGTTAAACGGCAACACAAAGGGAACGATGGTGCCGGCCCAGGGTGGCTCCACTACTTACGGTCCCAATATGTATTTTATCATGTCCAATGAAAGTGGCAATAATTCCAATAAATATTATGTTTATGAAATTACCAACACGATTGCTTCCGGTCAGGCAGTTTTGAACAGGTATGGACCGGTTACTTCAAATATTTTTTATTCTGTAAGTGGAAACTTATTTCAGCCAGGCGGCATTCCTTTATGGAATCCACCTTCATCCGATGCTGCTTATGTGCAAAATGCATTTTTTGAAAATGGTGTGCTTCAGTTTAGCCAGCTGACAAACGTAAATGGCAAGGCTGCAGTTTGCCTTGGTAGGATCACCGGATTTCCGAATAATCTTACCTGCACAGCAAAAACAGTAAGTGATCCGAATCTTTATTTGTCTTTTCCAAAAATCGCTTATGCAGGAAATTCTTCTTCCGACAACAGTGCTATTGTTGGCATACAACATACAGGTGCAACTACTTTTCCCGGACTCTCTGCAGTATATGTGAACAGTAATTTTGATATAAGTGCATTAACAACTGTAAAAGCAGGCACCGATACTATTAACGGACTTTGGGGAGATTACTCTGGAATTTGTAGGAGATATAATCGTCCTGGCGAAGTTTGGTTTGAAGGACAATACGGGAGTAAAACATTTCCAAACATTAATTGGATTGCCAAGTTAAAGATCCCGGCTAACTGTGAGGAACAGACCATTGTTTCTAAAAAACTTCAATCAGAACAACTGAACACTTCATTGACGGTCTTTCCAAATCCGTTTTCTAACTCCAGCACTATTGTATTCTCACTTTCGCAATCACAAAAAGTTTCCATTAAAATATTTGATATAAAAGGAAGGCTATTAAAGACGCTTGCCAATAAAGAAATGAAAGAAGGATATCATCAAATTATATGGAACGCAGAGAATGTAAAACCAGGGGAGTATTTTTTGAGAATGGAATCGACAGGTTTCTCTGAAGTCAAAAAACTGATTATACTGAAATAGTTTT
>JANPEU010000144.1:0-7880 GCA_031423175.1 Bacteroidota bacterium | reverse complement strand
ATGGTTCGTGCCAATATATCTCCAAGCCGTTGCCCTTTTTTTGATGACACCACCAATATAACATCTGTAATGAAAAAAGTTAATACGGCCAGTATTAAAAAAATGGATTCGGCATCCCGCATAAAATAGGGCATCGAAAGTAAAAGAAGAAGAACAGCAACTATCCAGACATCCCCAAGGCGCAGTAACCATCGAATTAAATATTGACTGATACTTGGCCGGCCTCCGTTTTCATCTACCACCCGAAGCTTCATAATTTTTTTGCCAATGCTTTGTCCGTTCATGGTTATTTCCAGTACTACATGATAGATTAATACAGGAAGAAAAAGAAGGATTCCAATAGCTGCCATATCGTATTGGGCATCGGAATCAAAAGAATTTCTGTTATTGTCAATGGAATTATAAATGGCACTGGCTATTCTGAGATAAAAATATTCAATCAGCATATCAATCAGCAATGCAAACATCCGGCGATAGAATTCCGGAATCTCAAATTCAAGATCAATATTAAAATTGGTAGGTACTTTTATTACAGCCATGCCGGCATTTATTTAATCAGCATGGAAAGTAAGTTAATATTTTTCTTTTTTAAGAAACAGGCAACAACTTTTTATAAAATACATTATTTTACACCGCAAGTAATACAATCAATGCGGGAAGCACTGTTTATAAAAAAAAATAAAGACCGTTGGGTTAAAAACCAGCATTTGCCTTCTGACGACCCGGACGATATGGCAAAAGATTTTACTCAATTGGTAGATGATCTTGCTTACTCAAAAACTTTTTATCCATCCGGGAAGGTTACAAAGTTTATTAATACGGAAGCCTCAAAAATTTATTTAAGTATATATAAAAACCGGAAAGTAGAATCGAACCGTCTTCTTACTTTCTGGAAAATGGATTTGCCACTTATCATACGTAAACATCATGGCACTATTCTTTTTACATTCATTTTGTTTTTGATTTTTTTTGCAATCGGTTTTTTTACATCAAGCCAGGACGAAGAAATGGTGCGAAGAATGTTTGGAGACGGGTATGTTGACAAAACAATTGAGAATATAAAAAAAGGAAACCCATTTGGCATTTATGAATCGGGTAACCCTTTTTTAAGCTGGCTGCATTTAATGATTCATAATATTCGGGTGATGATGATGGGTTATACTTCCGGTTTGTTTTGCGGAGTGCCAAGTATGTATATCCTTTCACAAAATGCGGCTATGGTTGGGGTTTTTGATCAGCTATTTGCTTCACAAGGGTTAGGTTTAAGTTTTTGGCTGGTTGTATTTGTACATGGCACACTTGAAATGACTGCATTAATTATAGGAGCAGCAGCCGGAATAATTTTAGGAAAGAGTTTTTTATTCCCCGGTACAATTCGCAGGTGGGATGCCTTCAAGAATGGTGCAAAGGATAGCATAAAAATCATTGTTGGGTTATTGCCGGTATTGGCATTGGCTGCATTCTTCGAAGGATTTATTACCCGGTTGTATAATGACATCTCTTTTCTTACAACAATTGTTTTTGCGCTTTCAGTTTTATTTGTCATCTGGTATTTCATTATCTATCCCATCCGTCTGCAAAAAAAATTATCACTGAAATTAAATGAGGAGGAAGCGTAAGTGATTTTTTCCCAAACCTTCAATATCAGGTTCAACTTAGTAAGAATTGGAATAGTATTTCAATTCTTGTTAATAAATTCATTGTGTTTTTCTCAAACATCCCGGGAAGACACAACTCTAAAATCACAAATAGAAGTTGAAGATCCCAATACAAGTGATTCTTTAGCGACTGAAGTTGATGAAACAGTCAAATCTGATTTTGAAAATAAAGATGATACGCTTGAATATTTTGATTTAAAAAATTCAATAACACCAGATAGCTTTCATGTAAATCGAATACCCGACTCGGTAAAAAAAAGAATGCAACAGGATAAAGATTTCTGGTATGCGAATCATGTCTTTGAAAAAGAAAAGGAATTGATAAATAACAGCAATCTGCCATTGCGTGAACAGGTGTGGTTTAAAACATTGATGTGGTTAATTATTATCGGAGGTTTTACCTATGCGTTGATTTCATATTTAGGTAGTAATACGATTGGACTGTTTCGGCGGAATGTGAAAAGAATTGCTGAGGAAAATCAAATAATGGAAACAGAAAATATTTTTGAAATAAATTATAAAGAAAGACTAACCCGTGCATTGAATGATGGAAATTATCAATTGGCAGTACGTCTTCATTTTTTGCAGGTTTTAAAATCATTAGCAGGGAAAAATATCATTCAATATAAACAGGACCGCACCAATTTTGATTATTTGATGCAATTGCATAATTCAGTTTACTACACCGATTTTTTTAAACTCACCCGTAATTATGAGTACGCCTGGTTTGGCGATTTCCCGGTAAATAAAGAAACCTATTCAGTAATTAAAAGCGACTTTGAAAAATTCGAGAATGGACTTTTGAGAAAATGAAAAAATATATACCTCATATTATTTTTGCTTTAGTGGTTGGGGCTGCTATCTATATGATCTTAACGGCAGAGAAACAGGATTCAAGAAAAGTATTAAATAAAAGATTGAGTTTTCGTACTCAGGATAAAATACCTTATGCAACCTATGTAGCATTTAATAGCCTGAACTTTTTTTTCCCGGATGCAAGCATCAGTAAGAATAACAAAGAACCGGGCTACTGGGATTCGCTTTCTATATTTGATGACCGGCAATTGCTGATAATCGTTTCACCTTATTTTATACCTGATGATAATGAATTGACCAAGTTGATTGATTTTGTAAAAAGCGGGAATGATATTTTTATCAGTAGTTTATTTATTGCCGATAATGCACAGAAAGCATTTAACATAAGTTCAACCTATTTTGATTACAGCTTACTTTTCTCATCAAGAAGAAATGATGATACACTTCACATTTCATTGCAACCCGAATTTGCAAAAGAAAAGATTGAATACGAATATCCCGGTCGCAAATTCAGCAGTTATTTTTTTAAAACAGATACCAGCCGGGTATATAACTTAGGATATGATAATCTGGATAATATAAATTTCATAAAATTAAATGCAGGCAACGGAAATGTATTTGTCCATCAGGCGCCGCTTGCTTTCAGTAATTATTTTTTATTGTATAAAAATAACATGAGTTATTATGAAAATGCCTTGGCGTTTTTATCAAAAAATAAAAAGCAGGTAGTATGGGATGAATATTATCTGAACAAGCGATTTGAAAACTATAATAACCGTTCGGATAATCAGGAGAAGAAAGGTTTTATGAGTGTTTTGTTTCAACATCGTGGATTGAAGTGGGCATTTATTGCTGCACTTTTGCTTTTAGTTTTATATGTATTAAGTGAGATGCGGCGTAAGCAACGTTTCATTCCCATAATAAAAAAACCAGCCAACGATTCACTGGAATTTGTAAAAACGATTGGAAGACTTTATTTCGACAGAGGCGATCATCGAAATCTTAGCCGCAAGATGAGTGCTTACTTTCTGGAGCATATCCGGAACCGCTATAAATTAGCAACCGGTAAGCTAAATGAAGACTTTATAAAAGCACTTCAATTCAAAACAGGTTTCCCGGAAGAAGAATTAAGATCAATCGTTGGTTTTATAAATAAATTGGAAAGCACGACAATAACAGATGAACAATTAAAAATATTTCATTTGAAGCTGGAAGAATTTTATAAAAAAACGTAAAAGAAGTATGTGATGATATTGAAAAATATAGAATTGATAATTGTATAAAAGACTTAAGGCTAAGTTGTTTAATTTTTTTAAGAAATAATTTAAATTGAAATAAAATGGAAGAACAAATTTTTCAGCAACGTACCGATTTAACGGCATTGAATAATGCTGTCACATCCATACATAGCGAAATACGTAAAATAATTGTTGGACAGGATGAAATGGTACGATTAATTATTACAGCATTACTGGCCGATGGGCATGTTTTAATAGAAGGCGTACCGGGTGTTGCAAAAACAATGACGGCGAAATTGGTGGCAAAAAGTGTTGATGTTGGATTTGGGCGTATTCAGTTTACACCCGACCTGATGCCAAGTGATGTATTGGGTACGCCGGTTTTTAATCCAAGGGAATCGAATTTTGAATTTAAGAAAGGTCCTGTTTTTAATAACCTGATTCTGGTAGATGAAATAAACCGTGCACCCGCAAAAACACAATCTGCTTTATTGGAAATTATGGAAGAACGCCAGGCTTCGGTTGATGGAAAAACGTATTTGATGGCGAACCCATTTATGGTGCTTGCTACACAAAACCCGGTGGAGCAGGAGGGAACCTATCGGCTACCCGAAGCTCAACTGGATCGTTTTTTATTTAAAATAATTGTTCCATATCCAACCGAGCAGGAAGAGATAACGATTCTTACGCAGTTTCATAAAATGGGAAATGCATCGGTGTTGGATATGATTAAGCCGGCAATAACCGGGGCACAAGTGGTTGCATTGCGCCAGCAGATAAAAACGATTATCATCGATGAAAAATTGTTAAGCTTTATTGGAAAACTCATTCATCAAACAAGAAATCATAAATCGATTTATCTCGGAGCATCGCCCAGAGCATCACTTGCAATCATGAATGCATCAAAAGCAACAGCCGCAATGCGGGGAAGAGATTTTGTAACACCTGAAGATATTATAGATATTGTTGCACCCGTTTTACGTCATCGTATCATTCTTGCCCCGGATAAAGAAATGGAAGGTATAACAGAAGATGATGTGATAAAACAAATCATTCAGGCGATGGAAGTGCCGAGGTGACAAATGATAAATAATATTGAATTGATAACAGATAATAAGTATTCATAGTAGTGCGATTCTGAGGCGTTATAAATATTTTTTGAGATTAAGAACTATTCGGTATCATCTTTTAGCTGAATAAATATTCAATCATCAATAGTAAATATTAAATTGATTAAATCTTTTTTCATAAATAAAATTGTGTATTACATTGGCGCTGTCGGTGTGGTGATTTTTGTGCTGAGTTATTTTTTCCCTTTCCTTTTTCCATTAGGCACAATGGTTTTTTTATTGCTCGGCATCGCAGTAGTTGTTGATATCGTATTTTGTTATGGTAAAAAAAATGGGTTTGAAGCTCAGCGGATAACCTCTGAACGATTCAGCCTCGGCGATAATAATAAAGTATCACTGCTTTTGAAGAATAATTACATCTTCCCTGTATTTATAAGTGTTATTGATGAATTACCTTTTCAGTTTCAGGACAGGTCGTGGATTCGTAAATTAAGAATGGCTGCTGATAGCAAGGAACAACTCGTATATACCTTGCGGCCAACAAGCCGTGGTGAATATAGTTTTGGAAATATTAATGTATTTATTTCCGGGCCTTTGCAACTTATTAAAAGAAGATACAGTTTTGCTGCAGCTAATACCGTTCGTGTTTACCCATCATATATTCAGATGCGAAGATTTCAGTTGATTGCTGTTGCAAATAGTTTACGGGAAACAGGAGTGAAAAAAGTAAGAAAATTGGGACATAGTATGGAGTTTGAAGCAATAAAAGAATATGTGAGAGGAGATGATTTTCGTACGATCAACTGGAAAGCAACTGCAAGACGTGGTGATTTGATGGTAAATAATTTTACCGATGAAAGAAGCCAGCAGATTTATTGTGTAATAAACAAAGGCCGGATTATGAAAATGCCTTTTGAGGGATTAACCTTGCTGGACTATGCAATCAATGCCTCCTTAGTGTTGAGTAGTGTAGCACTTGCAAAACAGGATAAAGCTGGTCTGATAACCTTTGCAGAAAATTTAGATGCGTTTGTTCAAGCCGATAAAAAGCCAACGCAGATCAATAAAATATTAGAAACACTTTACAACCAGAAGACGCAATATTTAGAACAGGACTTTGAAAAATTATATGCCGTAATCCGTAACCGCATTACCAACCGGAGCTTAATTGTTTTATTTACAAATTTTGAAAGCCCGGAAGGTTTACAACGAAGTTTACCTGCCTTAAAAAAAATTGCCGAACATCATTTATTGCTGGTTGTGTTTTTTGAAAATACCGAATTAAAAATTGTGGATGAAAAAAAAGCAGCAAGCATTGAAGAAATTTATATCAAAACAATAGCGGGCAAATTTGCTTATGAAAAAAGATTGATGGTAAAAGAATTGCATAAACATGGCATACTCTCCATCCTTACACCTCCTCAAAACTTAACAGTGAATACCGTAAATAAATACCTTGAGTTGAAAATGCGGATGTCGATTTAGTTTCAGCATTCAAGTTGCCACAATCAGCTACGGGTAACTTGCTGCATTTCTTTACTTTTGCTTTAATGGATAATTCAACAAACAAATTTGAGGAAGGACAGGTATTGCTAATTAATAAATCATTTCGACGAACAAGTTTTGATGCTATACAACAAATCAGGAGTTTGATTAAGATAAGAAAAGTAGGCCATGCGGGTACTTTAGATCCACTCGCTACCGGTTTATTAATTATTTGCACCGGAAAATTTACCAAGAAGATAAATGAATATATGGCGCAGGAAAAAGAATACACCGGAACATTTACACTTGGTGCTACAACACCTACCTATGATCTGGAAGGAGAACCGGAAAATTTCAAACCAGTTGATACCATTACGGATGAGATGATACGTGTAGCCACAAAAAAATTTATTGGTGAAATAGCACAACTGCCTCCTGCCTTTTCTGCCATTAAGGTGGATGGTAAAAGAATGTATGAACTGGCAAGACAGGGAAAAGAAGTAAAACGTGAACCAAGGACAGTTGTGATAAAAGAATTTGAGATAACAAAGATTGAAATGCCGGTTGTAAGTTTCAAAGTTGTTTGTGGAACCGGAACGTATATCAGAAGCCTTGCTTTTGATTTTGGTTCTGAATTAGGTTGTGGTGCTTACTTAAGCAGCTTATGCCGTACAAGAATTGGTGAGTATAAAAATGAAAATGCAATGACGATTGATGAGTTTGCTGAATCACTTAAGGAAAACAAATAAATAAATCACAACACAAAAGGATAATTAATCCCTAATTGAAATGTTCCATTCAATGGTTTGATATTATAAAACCATTTATTTTGTGCTGCTGCGTTATTTATATCCGGGCTTGGATCTTTTGCTTTATAGGAATAATCGAGACGGAGTATAAAAAGACTCAGGTCAATTCTTAATCCGCCACCGATACCTATTGCAATATCTTTCCACAGGCGGCTGATATTAAAAACGGATTCAGGTTCAGTTGGAGCTGCTTCTTTTTTTAAATACCAAACATTACCCATGTCGGTAAATAATGCACCATTTACTTTTGCAATTCCAAATTTAAAAAGATGAAACCGGTATTCAATATTCCCTTCGAGTTGCACATCGCCAAACCGCTCAGGTGTACTTACAAAACTTTTTATTGCCGATCCAGGTCCAAGTCTGCGTAGCTGCCATGCCCGCATACTATTGGGCCCGCCTGCAAAAAACGCTTTAAAGAATGGAAGATTATTTCTTTTGTCCTTTTGAATGGTTGCGCCTAACTCATAGCCAATGCCACCCATCATTCGCAATACCAGCACCGTCTTGTCTGTACCGTCAGCCCATTTTTTATAAACTTCTTTACGTGATATTTCTGCTTCCACTTTAATATACCGATAAAGATTAGTGTCTAGGAATTTATTTCTTATTACACCGGTCAGCAATCCAGACTCTTCGCCGCTAAAGCGGAAAAAATTTATTCTGTTTGATTTTCCCCAGCTTAAATCATATTTACCAGAAATTGAAAGTATCAATCCATCTGTAAATAAATTTTTTAAAATCGGGTTGTTTAAAATTAATTTATCGAGGCTGTCTCTGATTTTTAATGATGAAAATTCGATA
>JANPEU010000143.1:0-2508 GCA_031423175.1 Bacteroidota bacterium | reverse complement strand
CGGGAGTCAGAAAAACGATAAACCATAAACTCCAAACGATAAACATTTATATTTGACCATCAATCCATTTTACCAATGCCACTCTTCCAGCAATCTGTTGTAAAAAAATACCTGAACGATCTTGATAAAGATGCCATGCAGCAACGCTGGACTGCTTTCACTACTCATTTTCATAACCCCGCTATTCAGCAAAATATTCTGAACGCAAAAGAAGAAGAATACCAGGAAGGTTTTGTTCGGGATCTTTTTGTAAACGTACTTGGCTACACACTCAACCCACAGCCCGATTATAATTTTGTACTGGAAAAGAAAACCGAAGCAGACAGTACTAAAAGTGACGGAGCAATATTGTTTGGTGGCAAAGTGGTTGCTGTCATCGAATTAAAAGATACTGCCACCACCAATCTCGATAAAGTGGAGAAACAGGCATTTGGTTATAAGCACCGCCATCGTGACTGCACCTATGTTATCACCGCCAATTTTCAAAAGCTGCGTTTTTATATTAACGATGCTATCGAGCATGAAGAGTTTGATCTGTTTACATTAACAAGGGAGCGGTTTGATCTTTTGTATCTCTGTCTTGGCGAACAAAATATCTTTAAAAATATTCCGCTACTGATAAAGCAGGCATCGCTTACGCAGGAAGAAGCGGTTACTAAAAAACTTTACTCCGATTACTCCGGCTTTCGCAAAAAACTGTTTTATAATATTACGGAGCTGAACCCGCAGTACCCAAAAATTGAACTGTTTAAAAAAACACAGAAACTGCTCGACCGTTTTTTATTTATTCTTTTTGCCGAAGACAGGATGCTGGTACCTGCCAACTCGGTACGCAAAATTTTACAGCAGTGGCAGCAACTGAAAGAGATGGATGCAGCGCAACCACTTTACCAGCGGTTTAAATTATATTTTGGTTATCTCAATACCGGTCGCCCCGATAAGGAAGAAATATTTGCCTACAACGGGGGGCTGTTTGCCACCGATGAAATACTGGACAGTATAAAAATTGATGACACTATTTTATACGACAGTTGTTTTGCATTGAGCAATTATGATTTTCAAACAGAGATAGATGTAAATATACTCGGCCATATATTTGAACACAGCCTGAATGAACTGGAAGAACTGCAGGCCGAAGCCGAGGGCAAGCCGGTAGATAAAGCGAAAACAAAAAGAAAGAAAGATGGTGTTTTTTATACACCCCGCTATATTACCAAATACATAGTGGCCAATACCGTTGGCGCATTATGCGAACAGAAAAAAGGGGAGCTCAACATTAGTGAAGAAATATTTGCCTACCGCAAACAGAAAGATAAAAAAAGAGAACGGTTAGTAAAGCTGCTGGATGAATACCGCAACTGGTTGCTGCAACTCACTATTTGCGACCCCGCCTGCGGCAGTGGTGCATTTTTAAACCAGGCACTGGAATATTTAATAGCCGAGCACCGGCATATTGATGAACTGAAAGCAAATTTATTTGGCGATGCATTTGTATTGACCGATTTGGATAATGAAATACTGGAGCATAATCTTTTTGGTGTAGATATAAATGAAGAAGCCGTAGAGATTGCACGCCTTAGCCTTTGGCTGCGCACAGCAAAAAAAGACCGTAAGCTTAGCAGCCTTACCAGCCATATACAATGCGGCAATAGTTTAATAGATGACCCCGCCGTAGCAGGTGATAAAGCATTTAACTGGCAAAAAGCATTTCCAAAAAATTTTAAGAATGGTGGCTTTGATGTAGTGATTGGGAATCCGCCTTGGGGAGCAAAATTGGATGAGAACAGTTCAGATTACTTAGTACCTAAATATCCGTTAGTCCCAACCAAGTTAAAAGACACTTACCTGTACTTTATGCTTTTGTCTTTATCGTTAATTAAAGACAATGGATTTCTTGGTCTTATTGTTCCTAATACTTGGTTGCTTATAAATAATACATCGGATTTCAGGAAATATTTTTTATCACTTAAAGTAAATGAAATCATAGACCATGGTGATAATGTTTTTGAAGATGCTATCGTTGAAAGTTCAACTATACTTCTTCAAAAAATAATTAGCGAAAAAGGTGAAGTAAATGCGACAAAGTATCGAAATGGTATTGAAATAGTAAAACATGTAGTTGACAAACAAGTATGGTTAGATGATGAATTAAATAGAATTGTATTAGAATTAAAGCAAGAAAGTTATTCTATAATAAAAAAAATGGAGCAACTTTCTTCGCCGTTTGAAAAAAGCAGTGAAATTATTTTTGGAATAAAACCTTATCAGGTGGGTCATGGTATTCCTGCGCAGAATCAAGAGATGGTTGATGCCAGAATTTATCATTCTGATAAAAAAAGTAATGAAGAATGGAAGCCTCTTGTCACTGGAACAGATACAACAAGATATTCTTTGACTTTTTCTGGTTTAGAGTATATACATTATGGCAAATGGTTGATGTATCCTTCAAATGTGAATAAAATAAAATCTGAAAAGATTGAAACGGGTAAAATACGATTTTTTTTATGA